>DASZZV010000206.1:0-1531 GCA_035544835.1 Thermoanaerobaculia bacterium | reverse complement strand
GACGCATACGGAGCTGCCCAAACCGCCGAGGCAATCGAGTCGATGCTCGCCGGCCTGATCGAGCTTCTCGGCCGACTTATCGGAGACAACATGGCAATGAAACTCATCGAGGAAAGTTTCTCCGAATCCGCGGGTGATGATACGCGTTCCTCGAGCAGGAGCACGGAAGCATGAACACAGATGAGAGATCGGTAATTCGGAGTCTTCCCAGTGGAGTGCCCGGCCTCGATACCGTGCTCGGTGGCGGATTGCCGGAATACTCATTCAATCTGGTTGCGGGTGGACCCGGCTCCGGGAAGACAACGCTGGCGCACCAGATAATGTTCGCGAATGCGACTGTCGAGCGACCCGCGCTGTATTTCACCGTGCTCGGCGAGCCGACACTCAAGATGCTGCGATATCAGCGGCAGTTCAGCTTCTTCGATCCTGAGCTGGCCGGATCTGCTATCCAATTCATCAATCTGACCGCAGAGGTCATGGAACGCGACTTGAGCGATGTCCTGCAGCGGATCGTTAGCGAGACCGAGCGCGCCAAACCGGGAATTGTCGTCATCGATTCATTTCGAACGATGGGCGGCCAGCATAGTAGCTCCGAGCGGGGGGGAATGTTCGCCCTCGATCAATTCGTTCAGCGTCTCGCCCTGCACCTGACCACTTGGGAAGTAACCTCCTTCCTCCTCGGTGAGTACGCCGAGGAGGAGCAGCAAAATCCGGTCTTCACTGTGGCCGACGGTATACTCTGGCTCTCGCAGGCTACGGATCGAAATTCCGTCGTTCGAAAGCTCCAGGTGGTAAAGACCCGCGGCCGGGCCCACATGCCTGGGCTGCACACATTCCGGATCACGGATGCTGGGCTGCAAATCTACCCGCGGATCCCGGAGCAGACGCAGAAACGACAACTGCCGAAGCACGAGCGACTTTCTACGGGTGTGCCGGGGATCGATGAGATGATCGGCGGCGGAGTCATTGCCGGCGACGCGGTGATGCTCACCGGCCCCGCCGGCAGCGGCAAGTCAACAGTCGCCACGCAATTCATTGTGGCGGGATTGGCGAAGGGAGAGACCGGAGTAATCGCGGTATTCGAAGAGTACCCGGAAGAGTACCTTGCCCGCGCCAACACGCGAAACCCCGACGTCGGGAAGATGATCAAAGCGGGAAAGCTGGAGGTGATCTATCTCCGCCCGCTCGACCTCTCCGTCGATGAGGCCCTGTTTGCGATTCTCGAAGCCGTGGAACGGCTCGGGGCAAAGCGCGTTGTCATCGACTCGCTGTCAGGGTTCGAGGTCGCCCTCGCCCCGACCTTCCGCGAGGACTTCCGGGAGTCGCTCTACCGCCTGGTTGGGACGTTGACAGCAACCGGTGTCACGGTATTCATGACCGCGGAAGTCTCCGAGGGATTCTCCGAGGCACGCTTTACAACGGAGAAAGTGTCGTTCATCACCGATGAGATCATCGTCCAACGGTACATCGAATTGGAAGGAGAGCTCCGGCGCGTGATGGCGGTGATCAAGATGCGCGGAAGCGACCACAG
>DASZZV010000205.1:0-7040 GCA_035544835.1 Thermoanaerobaculia bacterium | reverse complement strand
GCCCATACCGATCGGACAGCTTTGATGCCAGCCTTTTTAACGCGGCGCAGGCGAATGCTTTTTTTGGTGACGGCAGGGCTGTTTTCTACGGTCTTCAAGGATTCATCTGGACGGCCGAGTTAGCAGGCGGTGATAACCCTCGTTACATGCCATTGGACGAGAATGATCCAATTGGTTATCTGGATTCCATTAACGGGAATGGGGTTGCCTTTGGGTGGACCTGCGATCGAGACGATGTAAGACCCATCTCGATGGAGTTAAGGGAAAGTGCACCAACACCAACCGGCACATTGTATGGAGCGGTAAGAACCACGGTCGCGAGCGAATACGCCGTCCTGGTTCAGTGCCACGATGCAAATGGCTTTTGGCCGCACCGCTTCTCGTTTCAGTTACCGCCGGAGACCAGCGGTCATATGATCGACGTCTGGGCCAAGGACTACACATACTACGGTGACGTAAAGCTGCCCTGTAGTGCAGGCGGGACGGGTTGTTACACATGGCACGACACCACGCCGCCGGTCACAGCGATCATCTCGCCAAGCGAAGGCGCCATTCTCACGGGCATCACAATGGCTGTCGCTTCCGCTTCTGATAACGTCGGGGTCATACTTAAGGTCGAGTTCTACCTTGATGGCGTGCTCGGGAGAACCGACACCGATAGGCACATTTGGAACATTGACACAACCACTGTTGCAAATGGAGTTCATACACTCACCTCGAAGGCATATGATCTTGCGGGCAACGTTGGCGCTTCCAACCCAGTCACCTTCACAGTCGACAATCAATCGCCCACCACCGCGATCCCGGCTCCAACTGCTGGGGCAACCGTCGCGGGAACAACGACAGTGACCGCCACCGCCTCAGACAACAGCGGTGTTACAAGGGTCGAGTTCTACCTCGACGGCGCACTCGCCAATACCGACACGGTTTCCCCGTACGCGTGGAGTTGGGATACCACGCTTGCCGTGAATACGACGTACACGCTCGTGTCAAAGGCATATGACGCAGCCGGAAACATCGGAACATCGGCAACCATCTCGGTTACTGTCAACAACGTCGACACGACAGCCCCCACGACCGCGATCACGGCGCCAACGAACGGGACAAGCGTCGCTGGGACAACCACCGTCACCGCCACGGCCTCAGACAACAACACTGTAGCACGGGTCGAGTTCTACCTTGACGGAGCCCTTATCGCCACCGACACGAGCGCTCCCTACTCGTTTTCGTGGAATACAACCTCTGCAAGCAACGGGTCGCATGCGCTCGTTTCAAAAGCTTACGACGCAGCGGCGAACGCAGGTAGTTCGACAACTACGACTGTGACCGTAAGCAACGGGACCTCGGACACGCAGCCGCCAACAACGGGTATCACGTCGCCCGCGTATGGGGCAACAGTTTCCGGGGGGCCTACTGTAACGGCTTCCGCTAGCGACAATGTGGGAGTTTCGAGAGTAGAGTTCTACTTGGATAGTGTCCTTCAGGCCTCCGTCACTTCGCCTCCGTATTCTTGGGTTTGGTACACGACGTCGTCATCCAATGGTGGTCACACCCTGACCTCAAAGGCGTACGACGCAGCCGGAAACATCGGAACATCAGCTGCCACTGTCGTTACTATCGGAAACTATCCGCTGCCAACCGCATCCTTCACCGTCAATGGCTCGGGGACTACTGCCACGATCAGCAGCGGAGGACGGGTGACACTATACTGGTCGACCACTAACGCGAACACCCTGACCCTCTCTCCGACGGGCGGTACGACCAGTCCCCTTGCTCGTCAGCAGACGGGCGGTTTCCTAACGTACCCAATCTATGTCACGACCACCTACACTTTGACCGTGAACGGCAATGGGGGCACCATCACGAAAACAGTTCGAGTGACCGTCCAGTAGAGCCAGTCCCTGAGAGCTGCCGTCCGCAAGGACGGCGGCTCTTCAACTTTGGTTCCAGGCTCGAGTCATGGGGTGCTGCTCGGCTACTCAATGAATGGGCGGACCCCGGGATCTGCGTGAGTCTCGTCGAAGGCCAGTAAGCCGGCGGCCACGATCAATGCCGAGAGCAGAGGCATGGTGACCCGCGCCAGAGTCCATCGGATCCACGTGGTCGGATCGCTCCCGTGGATGAAGTAGTACCCCTCGTAAACCGCCAGCGAGCCGGCGCAGAGAGCCAGAGCCGGCAGCACCTCCCGCCATTGGCGACGATAGCGCACGATGACGGCGATGGTCAGCAGCCAGGGCACGCCGAAGGCCGGGCCGGCCAGCTCACGAAGGCTCACCAGAATGATCTGAGGGAGGTACTGAAGGCTGAAGGCGCTGAACGTTTCGTACGCCCTCATCACGTCGCTGGTATTGACGCCGTACACCTTCTCGAAAACCGGCCACAGACCCCAGCATGCAAAGGGCACGACTGCATAGCAGACGACCTCCCGCTCGCGAGCCCGGCGCTGTTGCAGAACATCAGCGATCAGCGCCCCGCCGGCGATGAGAACGACGGCGACGAGACCCTCGATCTTGGTAAGCAACGCTCCCGCCAGACAAATCGACGTCAGCAGGGAGAGGCCGAGACTTCTCGAACGATTCGTGAGCAGCGCGGCGACGGCGATGGTCTCGAAAGCGAGCAGCGGCGGCTCAGCGCTGCCGGCCGACATCGAGCTCACCAGCGTGAGCGACAACGTGATACTCCAGAGCGCTGTGATCAGGAGCGCGCTCGGCGAACCCAGCCGGCGCTTCAGTACCTCCATCAGCAGAACGAGTGTAGTGAAGTACCAGAGCACCGAGGTGACCAGACCGGACCGCCACGAGGTCTTGCCTGCTGCCAGCGCGCTCCAGGCCAGTGTCGACGGCAGCAGCGGCGGATAGTTCGTATGCATGTGAATGTTGAACGGTGCTTTGAGGAACTCCGGTCGCATCCCATGCTCCACGGCGTAGTGCGCGCCTCGCACACCCCAGGTGTACAGGTAGTCCATCGAGGTAGCGCGCGTCGTCACCACCGCCGCGCAGAGATGGATCGAGGCGAGAATGATGACAAGGACGAGCATAGGCGAGAGACGCCGCTCCGAAGCAAGCGTGACGTTCACCGCCTCTTCATCAGGAAGCCGCATCGTCATCGCCGATCCGATCACGGCCAGCACCAGCAGCGGAAGGCTGAGGGTGACTACCGTGCAGGAAATCGACAGCAGCGAGAAGAGGGTGAATTCGAGCGTCAGGAGAACGGCGCCGGCGAAGAATGCGGCGGCGATGCGAGCCGGGAGAACGAAGCGTCGAAGGGCCGGCAGAAAAGCAGCAGGCGCGCCGAAAAGCACGAAGGCCAGTTGCGCCGAGAGGAAGAGGATTCCCGGGCTCACTGGCTTCCTCGGCGATCAACGCAGCCGCTCGGAAAGGCGGCCAGCCGCTGCATCGCACTGTCAGGCTTTCCCCCACAGCGGTAGTCGAGTACGTACTCGGCTTTCGTCCCCGCGTCCGGTGCGCCGAAGTAGGAAGAGGGAAACCCCTCGTCCTCCGGCAGCACGCCGAGGGACATCATGTAGACCTCCAGGGCGAGCTGGGGGGTCGACGCCCGGACGGTGAAGGTTTTGCCGGGTGGAACGACGGCATGGGCGCGAACGATGAAATCCCACTCGTCCGTCTCGACGCTCGTCGTTACGCCGTCGAATGGCGTGAGGGGCAGCCGCGCGACGTCATCGAGCGGAAGACGGGTCCAGAAGAAAACCGCCGGCAGCAGAAGAAGAAAGGAGCTGGCCAGCCAGAGTCGCCGAATCATGCGCTGTGATTATCACCGCGTCTCCTGTGTCCACAAACATATTGCAGAAGGGCGCCGACTTCCCTCTCCCGCCGCGGCCCCCGGCGGGGAGAGGGCGGCGCCGCAGCGCCGGGAGAGGGGCCGAACGACAACGCAGCTTGAACTTTAGAACGCAAAACACAAGCCCCACGCTGGCGTGCACTCGAAGGCTTTGGCGAGACTGTTACGCCCCTCACCCGCCGCTGCGGCGGCACCCTCTCCCCGCCGGGGAGAGGGGAGATCGCTTGCGCTGATTACTTTTCTAACTGAGCGCGCGGGGCCTGCCCAATCAGCTCTTCGACGGCCGCACCGAGATCCCGGCGACATTCCACTTTGTCTTGCGCTTGATCCACTCACGCAGCGGCCGGCTGCCCACACGCAGCCTGTCGTAAGCGCGATGGGTCGTCCGGTTCTGATGGACTACACCCTCGAGGGCGCGGATCATCTGGCGCGGCGTGCCGGCCCAGCGCACTTCCTTGGCCCGGGCTGCGTCGAGCGCGACCCCGAGGTCCTTGTAGAACTCCTCGTCGCCGCGGAAGTACATGTTCTTGAGCCAGCAGGCGTACGGTTCGATGCACTGCTTGCGAAGCGTCTTGAAGCGATTCGGCCGGTAGAAGACGCGTCCTTTGCCGAGCATCACCTCGCGCATGTCGCGCCTGACCCTGCCGAAGGCACCTTTCCAGTGATCTTCCACCCGGCCCTCACTGAGATTCCCCAGAGGCTCGTAGTCGGGATTCATCAGGAGACAGCAGGGATACAGATCGCCGTTGCCGCGGATGGTCATCGAATACCAGCCGAAAAAACACTGGCCGTTCTCTTCCTTGAAGGTGGGAGCCGTTGGAAACTGATTGGGGGTCTCGTAATTGACCTTGGCGCGAACCTCTTCCAGCATCTGATTCCAGACCGGATAAGGGAAGCTGATCTGCAGAAGCTTCCTCTCCTGGTCGCGGCGCAGGACATCTTCGAGCAGCGGTCGCAACAGCTCGCGGTCCTCGAGGGTCAGTAGGATTTCGTTGTCGATCCGCTCACGCGGAATGTCCATCACCGGGTTGACCGCGATCCGGTCGGCACCGAGTGAGACACCGAGCTCATACATCTCCACGAGCGAGGCGAAATTGCCGCGATCGAGCAGGAACTGGCAGACCACGAAGGGATAGCCTTCCGTGCGTATCGACACCAGATGGCGAGCGTTGGCCACCACGCGATCGAACAAGGCCGGCTTCACCTGCATCATCCGCTGGTAATCGGCCGGGTTGACGGCATTCAACGAGATCACGACCTCGCGAGCACGGTCGCGGACCAGCCTCGAGGCGATCTCCGGCCCGAGCAGCACGGCATTGGTCGTGAGGTTGTCGATGACGATGCCGCGCTGGCCCAGCAGGTCGATCACGAGGGCGATGTCCTTGTGAAAGAGAGGATCACCGCCACCGGACAGGCGAACGGATTTCAGTCCCCCTTCAACGAGCTGGTCGAGAATCTCGGTAATGCGAGGCAGCCCGATGAATTCCTTCGTCCGCACGTCCTGCTGATTGCAGAAGTAGCAGGCCACATTGCAGCGGTCGGTGAGATCGAGCTCAGCATGAACCGGCCCGCGCGTGGCACGGCCCGACGCGATCCCTTCGATGATCTCGCGTTTCCGGTCCTTACTGATCTCGGCCCAGCCGTGTGAAGCGCCTATGGTCAATTGAGAATTGAGAATTGAGAATTGAGAAATCGAATTCCGGAAATCCCGGGAAACTTGTTATTAAATCGAATGCAAGTTGGATCCCGCAAAAATCGTCGTGCTTCCAATTTCTCAATTCCCAATTCTCAATTCTCAATTGCGCTATGCTATGCGCTCCAAAAACTAAGGAGGATTTCGGCATGTCCACGTTGCTCGAACAACTGAACTCGATGACTGTCGCCGTGTGCGACACCGGTGACTTGAATTCGATCAAAAAGTTCACCCCGCGGGACGCGACCACGAACCCGTCTTTGATTACCGCCGCGGCGCAGATGCCCGAGTACGCCGACGTCGTCGAAGGGGCGCTCAAGTGGGCGGAAGGCCAGGCAGGCGCCGGCGCCTCTTCCGAGAAAGTCCTCGGGCTCGCGCTCGACCGCCTGGCGGTAGAGTTCGGCCTTCGCATCCTCAAGATCGTTCCCGGCCGCGTTTCGACGGAAGTCGACGCGCGCCTCTCCTACGACACCAATGCCAGCGTCGAGAAGGGACGGTTCCTCATCAAGCAGTACGAGGCCGCAGGCGCCACGAAGGACCGTGTCCTCATCAAGATCGCCGCGACCTGGGAAGGGATCAAGGCCGCCGAGATCCTCGAGAAGGAAGGGATTCACTGCAACCTCACCCTGATCTTCGGCAAGCACCAGGCCATCGCCTGCGCCGAGGCGGGCGTGCGGCTGATCTCCCCGTTCGTCGGCCGGATCCTGGATTGGTACAAGAAGGACACCGGGCGCGACAGCTACCCGCAGAACGAAGATCCGGGCGTCCTGTCCGTCACCGAGATCTACAACTATTACAAGAAGTACGGATACAAAACCGAGGTCATGGGCGCGTCGTTCCGCAACCTCGGCGAGATCATTGAGCTGGCCGGATGCGACCTGCTCACGATCGCCCCGAACCTTCTGGCGGAGTTGCAGGCCAGCAGCGCCAAGCTCGAGCGGAAGCTCGACCCGGCCAAGGCCGCGTCGATGGATATCCCCAAGACCCCCGTCGACGAAGCGACTTTCCGCAAGATGCACAAAGAGAGTCGCCTGGCGACAGACAAACTCGACGAAGGTATTCAGGGATTCTCCAAGGCGATCGAGGCTCTGGAGAAACTGCTGGGTGAGCGCTACAAATCGATGTCCGGGAAAGCGAAAGCGGGACAGGCCGCACGGGATTTCTTCAAAGTTTTCGATTTCGACGGCGACGGCATCATCACCCGCGAGGAGTGGGGTGGTTCGGCAGCTGTGTTCGCAGCGCTGGACATCAACGGCGACGGCACCGTATCCCCTGAGGAAATGGCGGCCGGACTTGGCGCCGCGTTTGTGTTGAACTAAGCAGGATTCGAAGCCCCGCGCCGGAGATCGACGGCGATCTCTGGCACGGGGTGTTGAACCTCAGAGTGATCACGCCGGTCTGCCGTTGCTGTCATCCCGAGCCGTGGACAGCGTGCGCGCTGCCACTGAGAAAAGAAACTGAGTGGGTGTCATCCCGAGCCGCAGCGAGGGATCTGGGCGGGGGCCTTAGACCCTTGGCAATCGAAAATGTTTGCGAGCACCACGATGGA
>DASZZV010000204.1:0-37295 GCA_035544835.1 Thermoanaerobaculia bacterium | reverse complement strand
TTGCTTCGTTTTTCTTTGGGCGTCAGGAAAAGGACGCAGCCCCCACCGCCGGCGCCACAAACCTTTCCCGCCCACGCTCCTGCCCTCACAGCCGCCGCAATGGTCTGATCGATCTCGGGCGTCGAGATGCCCTTGATGAGCGACTTACGGGTGGTCCATTCGTCGCCCAGGGCGGTCGCCGCAGCCTCAACGTCAAAGTTTTCGAGAGCGGTTTCCATCCTCCTGGAGATCGCCGCGATCTCAGCCAGGCCGTCGCGGACGGTCTGGTCACCATCGATGTGTCGCTTGTAGATCTCCCAGTTGTTGGTGCCAGAGAAATGCGACACGCCTGTGTAATGGAGAATGAAGTGCCCGCCAAGATCAGCCAGAGGAAAACTGATCGGATGGCGGGCGATACGCCCAGGATTCAGATGAAGGGCCATCAGTCCTCCATAGACAGGCGGATAGTAGTCCTGGACGCCGGCGGGAGAGTTGAGCAGCCTCGTCTCGAGGTCGCGGACCACGTGAATCAACTCTTCCCCCTCTACCGGTTCCTCGGCGTGCTCGGAAAGGGCCCGTACAAGAGCAATGGCGAGCGCGGAGGATCCTCCGAGACCACTGCCGCGCGGGGCATCGGTGCGGGTAACGATCTTCAGATTCATGGTCCGGAAATACTCGACCGCTTTGGCGATGAGCGCCGCTTTGGGATCGCTTTGGAGCTCGGCGAGATCGGCATAGCGGCGGTGGTAGCCATCATCGCTGAGGATCAGCTCAATGCCCTTCGAATGGAGCGGACTGATGTCGCATTCCGCGTAGATGGAAATCGCTACGTTGACTGTACGTGCGCCGGGATTGAAGAGGTAAAGCGGCCAGAGATCGAGAGTCCCGCCCGCCAGATCGGCTCTGACCGGCACGCGTGTGGTGATTTTAGTCATCGGCCGCTACGATCTGCTAAAAGGGTGCCGCGTCTGTGCGGCGGCCATGGTTGCCGCCGAGGCGTTCTCGAGCCGGTGGAGGTAGCCGCTCACGATCCCCCGGAAGGCACGAAGCGCTGGTCCTCCCAGAGGATCGGCTGTGATCGACTTCAACTGCAGCGGGTTGATCCAGGTCGAGCCATCGCACACGCGATAGTCGAGATGCGGGCCGGTGGCCAGGCCTGTAGCACCTACGTAGCCGATCACCTGCCCCTGCTGTACTTTCGAACCGTCGTGAATTCCTTTCGCGAAACGGGACAGATGGAGGTAACTGGTCTGGATTCGTGCGTTGTGGCGAATGCGGACATAGTTTCCTTCCCCGCGGTTGTAGCCGGCGAAGTTGACGACGCCATCGGCCGTGGACATGACCGGCGTACCGACCGGTGCGCCGTAATCGACACCGTGATGAGCCCGGAACTCGTGCAGGATGGGGTGGAAACGGTGGAGCGAGAACCCTGAGGTGATCCGCGTGAACTGAAGTGGTGCGCGGAGGAACTGCTTCTTAACCGGCCGGCCGGCGGCGGTGTAGTAGCCTGACATTCCGCCGCTCTCGAAGCGGAAAGCCTCGTAGGTCTCCCCCTCGTGATGAAAGCGGGCGGCGACGATGGGACCGTAGCCGACGTGATCCTGGCCGCAGAATTTTTTCTCAACGACCAGGCTGAACCAGTCGCCTTTTTGAAGCGCGAAGAAGTCGACGTCCCACTGGAACATATCGACGAGCTGTTGAACCAGCTGTGGGGTCTCACCCTGCTTCCGCACCGATTCGTACAAGGAGCTGCCGATGCTCGCGGCGACCGCTTTGAGCTCGACGCGCTGCTCGCCGCGATTCGGCCGCACGGCGAAATCCGCTCCATCACGCTCTGCCGCAACGGATCCCCAACCGGTGACTCTCAGGTCGACGCCCCGCACCTCGTTGGCTGCGTTGAGGCGGAAACGGACCAGATCGCCGTTGCGCAGTTTGCGTACATCGACCGACTCTCCGAAGCGTCCCGCAAGTTTGAAAGCCTCGGCCGGAGAGAGGCCGCCACTCACGAAGAGGGAGTCGAGAGTATCGCCGTTCTCGATGGCCAGACAGGTGGTGTGATCGGGAAGAGGAGACTGCGGAGCCTCGAGCATCTCATAGCGGATGGCCGGTGACGTGGCCGTAATGCCGGCCTTGTTCCCCGCAACCGCCTTCGTGTCACTGGTATCCGCGGTTGTGAGGATGAGAGGAATTGCCAGCGGAAACACAGCAAAGAACGCACGCACACGCATATACCCACCCAGGCGTTCGCTAAACGCGACAAGTCTCTTCATTCTTTTATGGATGCTTCAGGGAACCGGGACTATCTTAGCAAATCGATGGGCAGGCCGTGCAACATCGTTATTGTGTTGAGGTTGCCGGTTCCATGTTCAGGATGTGAACATTGCCCTGCTCGGTGCCCTTCTCTTCCTTGGAGAGGTCGGCTTTCTTATAGTCGCCGGGGATCTGAAAGGTTGTCGGAGGGACGGCCACCTCCTCGATGGACGAGATCGTAACCTCGGAAATCTGCTGGCGTCGCGGATCGATTCTGAGTTCCGACGAAAAGTTTCTCTGGTCTCCGAGCGTCGTGATGGTCGTAATCTGCCGCAAAGGCAGCCCCTTGATCCTGGTCGCCTCGGCGTCTATCAACGCGTCGAGTTTCACGTTTCCGGTGTGCGGTACAGAGGTACCGAGAACGGAAGCGAGAGCGTCAGCAAAACTCGGCGTAGTCCACTTCTCGATGGCGGTCCGCACCGTCTGGCGAAGCGAGACGCTGCCGAGGGTTACGGTGATGTCGTAGCTGGTGTCGAGGCGATAGTGGTCCGTCGGAAGGCCGGCGTAGATAGGATGGTCCGCGAGCTTGTTGAGCTCGATCTTGTCATTGGAAATCTGAATCTTGGGCGCTGCCGACTGAAGCGGATCGGCCTGGGTGGGGATGTCGATCACCGTGTATGTCTTCCTGTCGGGCTGGACGATGTACATCGTCTTTTCCCCTGCGTTGATCACATAGCTGCCAGGACCGTAAGGGGAGCCGCTCAGGAAATCGACGCGGCTGCGCTGACCGTCGATGACGGCGCGGGCCGTGATGTCCGACGAGGGGATTCCCTTGAAATTGGATTGGATGGTCTGATGGAATTCGTAACGAACGGCCGCCGCGGCTGGAGAGGAGAGTGCCGCCACTAACAGGATGGTACTAAGTGCTCTGCACATTCTGGCCGCCTCGATATAGTTTTATTGAGTATACAGGACGTCGCAAGCGGGCCTCCTCCTGGAGCGGAATTTGGAGGATCTGAGGAAGGTTTGAGGACGAGCTATGTTCAAGACAAGACTGGTTGTTTTCTGCCTCGCCGCTGCCGCCGCTCTCTGTCCGGCCGCGGGATACGCTCGTTCATCCTCGGTGTTCAAGGGAACCGGAACACTCGAGCGCGTCGTCAAAGAAGTTGCCAGACGGCAGAAGTCGATCACGTCCATTCAAGCCACGTTCAAGCAGGAGAAGGTGCTGGGACTGCTGGCGCAGCCGGAAGTCTCCAGCGGAACGTTCTTTTACGCGAAGCCCGATCGGGTTTTGTGGAACTACACGGCGCCCAGGCCGGTGGTGATCGCGATCGCCAAAGGCAGGCTCACCACCTGGTATCCGCTGCTCAATAAGGCAGAGACGCTCGAGGTCTCGAGGTATCAGGATAAAATCTTCAAATACATGGGCGCGACCAGCGCCCTGGACGATCTGGCGAACTACTTCAACTTCACCTTCACCGATCGGGCCGGCTCGCCTTATCGCCTGGATCTGAAGCCGATCAACAGGATCGTGGCTCGGCGGGTGCGCGGCATCACAATCTGGATCGATCGCGAAACCTTCGTTACTTCGAAGTTCGAGTACACCGAGAAAGACGGCGACGTGACCCGTTACGAGTTCAATGACATCAAGCTGAATGCGCCGATCCCGGCTGAGAAGTTCACGCTGCAACTTCCGCCCAATACCCGCGTCGAACAGCTGAAGACGGATTGACGTTGCGAGAGAAGTCGGCGCCTTTCTCCTTTTCCATCCACTCAACTGATGGATTGGCAAGGCGAGGCGAATTTACGACCGCCCACGGGGTCGTTCAGACGCCGGTCTTCATGCCGGTCGGAACGGCAGCGAGTGTGAAGTCTCTCACGACCGAGCAACTGACCCAGCTCGGGCCGCAGATCATGCTCTGCAACACCTACCACCTGATGCTTCGTCCGGGCGTCGACCTGCTCGAGGAGCTTGGCGGCATTCATCGATTCATGGGCTGGGAAGGCGCTGTGCTCTCGGACTCGGGCGGCTTCCAGATCTTCTCTCTCGCTTCCATCCGGAAGATCCGGGAGGAAGGGGTGGAGTTTCGGAGTCACATCGACGGCTCGTCCCATTTCCTCTCCCCCGAGATAGCCACCGGAATTCAGGAACGGATGGGCGTGGACATCGCCATGGCCTTCGACGAGTGCCCGGCCTACGGGCTATCCCGTGAGGAGGTCGCCGCCTCGATGGAGCTCACCTGGCGATGGGCGCAACGATGTATCGCCGCCCGCAGCGGGCGCAGCGCGCTGTTCGGCATCGTTCAGGGTGGAGTGCATCCCGACCT
This sequence comes from Thermoanaerobaculia bacterium, assembly GCA_035544835.1. Lineage (GTDB taxonomy): Bacteria > Acidobacteriota > Thermoanaerobaculia > Gp7-AA8 > Gp7-AA8 > DASZZV01. The sequence goes on along the minus strand of DASZZV010000204.1, from coordinate 32,739 downwards.
GCGCAGCGTCTCGGCCGATCAGATCACTTCGCTTCCCTTTGACGGGTTTGCCATTGGTGGGCTGTCTGTCGGGGAGCCGAAGGAAGAGATGATGTCGATCCTGGCCATGACCGCACCACTGCTACCGATCGATCGCCCGCGCTACCTCATGGGAGTGGGAACGCCCGAGGATCTGGTCGAGGGAGTGGCGGCAGGGATCGATATGTTCGACTGCGTCATGCCGACGCGAAATGCGAGGAACGGCACCCTGTTCACTTCCACCGGCAAGCTCAGTATCAAGAACGCCCGCTATCGAAACGATTCGGGCCCGCTCGACGCCGACTGTGCCTGTCCCACCTGCAAAGGGGTGTCGCGCGCCTATCTCCGCCATCTTTACACCACCGGTGAGATCGCCGCGGCGGTCTACTCAACCATACACAATGTCAGCTTTTACCTTGACTTAATGGCTAGAATTCGGCACTCTATCGCGTCCAATTCGTTCGGGGAATTCCGCCGATCCTTTCTGAAGCAATTGGCCGGGGGAAGTGAACAGCAGGCGGAGCTGGCGGGTGAAAACGCGCTACCGGACTGCCGCGAGTAGGTCGCCATCGGCGACCTGATTACGATCCGGCGGGAAAGACAAACTGAAATATGACTCTAAATGCCTTGGTTCAAAGCGCCGGAGCTTCTGCGATGTTCCTGCAGATTTTCCCGATCGTTGCCATCATAGGAATCTTTTATCTCGTCGTCATCGCCCCTGCCAGCAAGCAGCGGAAGAAGACCGAGGAGATGCTGAGCGCCCTGAAAAAGGGTGATCGCGTTCTCACCACGGGCGGGATGTACGGCACGGTGCAGGGTGTTGAAAACGATGTTGTTTTTTTGAAGATTGCCGAGAACGTGAAGGTCCGGGTCGCGAAATCTGCGGTCACCGGCGTCGTCACCGACTCAACGGCTGAGTAACTTTCCGGAGGTTCTCCTTTGACGAAAAACATGTGGTGGAAAATCGGTCTCATTCTCGTGGTCCTTGTGATCTGCATGATCCCGCTGATCCCGACCAAAACGGGAGAGTCGACCATTCCGCTCGGGCTCGATCTCAAGGGCGGCATTCATCTGGTGATGCGCGTCAACACGGGAGACGCTCTGAACCTCGAGGTCGACCAGGCCATCGAATCGGTGAAGTCCCAGGCGACCAAGCTGTCGCTGCCGACCCCTGCCATGGCCAAGCTGGGCGCCAGCGAGTTCCGGCTCACGCCTCCGGCCGGAATCGATGCTTCGCAGTACGAGAAGCTGGCCAAGGACTGGCTTGGACAGTTCGACGTTGCTCGTGAGAACGAGTCACTTCGGCTGTCACTCAAGCAGGCCTCCATTACTTCGATTCAGGAAGACACCGTCAAGCAGGCCATCGAGACCATCCGCAGCCGTGTAGACGAGCTCGGCGTCACCGAGCCGCTGATCGCTCGCGAAGGCGGAATCCGAGGCGATCGGATCGTTATCCAGCTTCCGGGCGTCGATGACCCCTCCCGCGTGAAGGACATCATCCGCACGACTGCTCAGTTGCAGTTCCGCATTATGGAAGGTGAGGCCGGTCCGGATGCCAAAGCCGTCGAGAGCTCAGTTCCCGCGGCGGCCCGGGGGGACGTGGACATCCTGGTCGGTGACAAACAGGATCAGTTTGGTCGCGCCGCCGGGTCGCAGTACTACGCGATCCACAAGAGTGTTCCCGTGACCGGGCGTGATTTGAAGACAGCGCGCGTGCAGAAGGGGCGCATGGGCGAGCCGATCATTCAGTTCTCGATGACGCCGGAGGGCTCACACAAGTTTGCCGCCCTCACTGGTGGAAACGTGGGACGTCGCCTGGCCATCGTACTCGACAAGAAAGTTCAGTCTGCTCCGGTCATCCATAGCCAGATTGAAGACACCGGCATCATCGAGGGGAGCTTCACCCAGCAGGAGGCAAGTGATCTGTCGCTGGTGCTCCGCAGCGGTTCCCTCCCGGCATCACTGACCACTCTCGAGGAACGCACCGTTGGACCGTCGCTCGGACGCGACTCGATTCGCGAAGGCGTCACGGCGGCGGCCATCGGTTTCCTGCTGCTGCTCGTCTCCGTTTTGCTCTACTACCGCGGCGCCGGCATCAATGCCATCATCGCCCTCTTTCTGAACCTGATTATGATTCTCGGAGCCATGGCCTACTTCCGAGCCACGCTGACCCTTCCCGGGATCACCGGCATCATCCTGACCCTCGGTATGGCCGTCGACTCCAACGTGCTCGTCTTCGAGCGCATCCGTGAGGAGCTTCGCGACGGTCGTCCGGTGCGGTCAGCCATCGACAACGGGTTCGCCCGCGCTTTCGGGACGATCATCGACACCCACATGACGACCATCATCTCGGCACTGTTCCTGTTCCAATTCGGAACCGGACCGGTGAAAGGTTTCGCCGTCACCCTCCTGATCGGTCTCACCGCCTCGGTTTTCACCGCCTTCTTCGTATCGCGGGTGATTTTCGACATCATTTACAGCCCTGCCAAGCGGCCTACGGCAATCAGCATTTAAGGTCGAGGAGCGACGATGCAGATCTTTACGAATACCCACTACAACTTCATCAAGTGGCGTCTCCACGCCGTCGCTTTCTCCACCCTCTTCGTTCTGGCGGGGCTCGGACTCCTGGCTATGCGGGGACTCAACGTCGGAATCGACTTCGCCGGCGGGGCCAACATCATCCTCCGATTCAACGAGCCGGTGCCGATGGACAAGCTCCGCGGAATGCTCACCGACGCCACCATCCAGAGTTATGGCAAGCCCGCGGAGAACACCGTGCTCATCCGCCTGCCACAAACCGGCAAGGAGGGTGATTACGCCGGCCAGGTCGTGAAGTCGATCTACCAAACCGTCAACGGCGATCCCGCCGGCAAGCTCGATCTCAACTTCATCGGCCGCGATGCTATCGCCGAGACGCTCATACCGATCGATCCTGACCACAAGGGATCTGGGATCGACGCCCATGACTACTATTACAACGTCGGCCAGTCGATCATCTCGCGTCGAAGCGAGATCGGGATCTATCACAGCTTCTCCGAGGTGACATCCACTCCCGGTGTGAGCTCAGCGGTCGCGAGCCAGCTCTCGCAGCGCGCCTCGATCGGCAAGTTCAACGTTCTGAATCAGGAGACTGTGGGTCCCCAGGTCGGACGCGACCTCCAGCGCAAGGCCATTCTGGCTGTGATTCTCTCCACTCTCGCCATGGGCGCCTACATCTGGGTGCGCTTCGACTTCAAGTTCGGTCTTGGCGCCATCATGTGCCTTATCCATGACGTCCTGGTGGCCTTCGCTTTTCTCTGCATGATCCACGCGGAGGTCTCTCTGATCATGGTTGCCTGCTTCCTGATGATCGTTGGTTACTCCGTCAACGACACGGTCGTCACGTATGACCGCGCTCGCGAGAACCAGAAGAAGGCCAAGGCTCGGCTTCCCTTCGAGGAGCACCTCAACGAAGCGATCAACCAGACACTGTCCCGGACGGTTCTGACCAGCGGCTCGGTCGTCCTCGTGCTGGTCGCGCTCATCATCTTCGGCGGGAAAGTCATTCACGATTTCTCCTGGGTCCTTCTGATCGGGGTCCTCGCTGGAACCTATTCGACGCTAACGATCGTTCCTGCCTTCGTCATCGCCTGGAACAACAAGGTCTCGCAGAAGAAGAGCGATCGCCCGTCGGCGACGCCCCGCATCGAAAAGTTGCGTGTCGAGCCTCCTGCACCGGCGAGAAAGAAAGCCAAGGTTTAAGGGTCGACTCAACGACTCTTTCGAAAGCCGGCGCAAGCCGGCTTTCGTGTTTTGGGCGATGGTAGACTCCGGCATTGCGCGAACGGTACCCCGATTGCGGGTCAATACTGCGGATTCGCGTGCTTGTCATCCTGAGCGCCAGCGAAGGATCTTTGGTGACATCACCGTGGCGTAAATTGACGACCTCGCGCGTGTCACCAAAGATCCTTCGGTCGCACTCACTCTTTTTCTGACCCGATGTTTTGCGTGTGCTCCCTCAGGATGACAACGTTCCCGAATCCGCGTGTATGCTGGAAGTTTCTTTTGGAAGCGGTCGTAGGAGCCTGATGGACAAGATCATGAAAGAAGACGCACTCGACTATCACTCGAGTGGTCGTCCCGGAAAAATCGAGGTCGTCCCCACCAAGCCGACCGTTACGCAAAGAGACCTGGCCCTTGCTTACACCCCAGGTGTCGCCCAACCCTGCCTGGAGATCGTCAGGAATCCGACCGACATTTACCGTTACACCAATAAAGGGAATCTCGTGGCCGTAATCAGCAACGGTACGGCGGTTCTCGGGCTCGGCTCCATCGGAGCGGCCGCAGGGAAGCCGGTCATGGAAGGGAAGGCCGTTCTCTTCAAGCGTTTCGCCGATATCGACGTTTTCGATCTGGAGCTGGAAACCCACGACACCGAACAGTTCATCAACGCCGTCAAGCTCATGGAGCCAACCTTCGGCGGCATCAACCTCGAAGACATCGCCGCCCCGGAGTGTTTCGAGATCGAGCGGCGGCTGCAGGCTGAGATGAACATCCCGGTCTTTCACGATGACCAGCATGGGACGGCGATCATCTCGGCTGCCGCGTTCATGAATGCCCTCGAGGTTGCAGGGAAAAAGTTTGAGGATGCGCGCCTGGTTTTCTCGGGCGCTGGAGCCGCGGCCGTCGGATGTCTCCGTCTCTACCTGAAGCTCGGACTCCGTCGTGAGAATGTGCTGCTGGTCGACAGCAAGGGAGTTATTTACAAGGGTCGAAAAGAGGGGATGACCCCTTACAAGGAAGAATTCGCGTGCGATACAGATCGACGGACGCTCATCGATGCCATGCGCGGAGCCGACGCCTTCATCGGCTTGTCCGTTGGCGGCCTCGTGACGGCGGACATGGTGCGCTCGATGGCTCAAAACCCGATTGTCTTCGCGCTGGCAAATCCGGACCCGGAGATCAGCTACGAAGATGCCACAGCGGCACGACCGGACGTGATCATGGGCACGGGCCGGTCTGATTATCCGAATCAGGTGAACAACGTGCTCGGCTTCCCGTTTATCTTTCGCGGAGCTCTCGACTGTCGCGCCACGGCAATCAACGACGAGATGAAGCTGGCCGCGTCCAGAGCACTGGCTGCGCTGGCCAAGATGGATGTGCCGGATGCCGTCCTTCGCGCGTATGCGCAGCCCGAGCTCAGCTTCGGGCGTGAATATCTGATCCCCAAACCTTTTGATCACCGGGTGCTTCTCTTCGTTCCTCCGGCGGTCGCCAGGGCCGCCGAGGAGACAGGCGTGGCCCGGGAGCCGATCAAAGACTACGAGGCCTATCGCCGCTCACTGGAGGCAGTCCTCAGCAGGTCGCGCCGGCTGATGCATACGGTGTTCGACCGCGCCAAGGGTACGCCGAAGAAGAGGATCGTTTTCCCGGAGGGAGACAGCGAGAAGATCGTGCGTGCCGCCAAAATCCTCGTGGAGGAAGGGATTGCCGAGCCCATTCTGCTGGCCAGGGAGAAGGATCTGAAGTCGCTGCTCGAAAGACTCGACATCAATCCCTCCACGTTTAGAGTCATCGATATCGAGCATTCCGAGAAGCTTCCGCAATACGTGGCCCGCCTGCATGAGTTGCGCAAACGTAGCGGGCTCACCCTGGTCGATGCGCGCAAGATCATCAACAGCCGAAACTACTTCGCGATGCTGATGCTGGAGGCTGGTGATGCCGATGGCGTGATCTCCGGCCTTCAGGCCTACTACCCCGCCACCGTGAAGCCGGCCCTGCAGATTCTGAAGACAAGGCCGGGAGTCAAGAGGGTCTCAGGGGCGTACGTTCTGATGTTCAAGGGCCGCGAGATCATTGTTGCCGACACGACGGTCAACATCGATCCGTCGGCTGAGGATCTGGCCGAGATCGCCTTTCTGACCGCCGAGACAGCGCGGCGCTTCGGGATGGAGCCGCGGATCGCCATGCTCTCCTTCTCGAACTTCGGGTCGACGCGGCACCCCTATCAGGAGAAGGTCAGGAGAGCCGTGGAGATCGTGAAGGCGCGACACCCCGAACTGGTGGTCGAGGGCGAGATGCAGGCCGATACGGCGGTCTTTCCCGACGTGGCCGGGCCGGATTATCCCTGGAGCGCGATCAAGGGAGACGCCAATGTCCTGGTGTTTCCCGATCTTCAGTCGGCAAACATCGCCTACAAGCTGCTGTGGCGCCTCGGGGGAGCTGAAGTGATCGGGCCGATTCTGCAGGGGATGTCCAGGCCGGTTCACGTGCTGCAGCGCGGAGTCGATGTCTCGGACATCGTGAACATGGCCGCGATCGCAGTGCTCGACGCCCACGAGAACGAGAAAGTAACGCGTTCCTGAATCTGGGGGCGGCATCCTGACGCCTCTGCTCTGCCTCTTGTGTGGCACAGGCACTCTTGCCTGTGTGTCGGCCGTCGAGGCCGACTTTCCTGTTGAATTGCAGCAGGAACGCCGCGGCTCGACGCCGCGGCACACAGGCAAGAGTGCCTGTGCCACACAAGAACCTGCGCGGTAGCTGCCTCCCGAAAGACCTCCTCGGAATTTTCACCCCGCCCGATTTCTTTGCCTCAACCGATGAAGATCGCCGTAGCGATGTCGGGCGGCGTCGACTCCTCGACGGCTGCGTACATCCTGAAGTCTCAGGGTCACGAGGTCATCGGCATGTCGATGCAGATGTACAACGCGCTGGACCGCGCCGAGACCGAGTATGGCGGCTGCTGCACCATCGACGATCTGGCCGACGCCCGGCGTGTCGCCTGGAAGCTCGAGATTCCACACTTCATCCTGAATATGGAGGCCGGCTTTCACGAGGCTGTGATCAAGCCATTCGTTCAGTCGTATCTCTCCGGCAGTACGCCCAGCCCGTGTGTGCTGTGCAACACGCACGTGAAGTTCGCACTCATGCACGACAAGGCTCTGGGGGTGGGCGCAGAGAAGGTTGCGACCGGTCATTATGCACGTGTTACCCGGGACGTCGACGGTTCTTACGAGCTGTGCAAAGCGAGGGACCTGGCCAAAGATCAGTCCTACTTTCTGTTCGAGCTCAACCAGCATCAGCTCTCTCAGACAATTTTTCCCCTGGGTGAGCTGACCAAGACAGAAGTGAGGGCAATCGCTTCTGAGGGCGGTCTCGATGTCGCGGACAAGAGTGAGTCGTACGAGATCTGCTTCGTGCCGAACGCCGACAGCTACACCAAAATCGTGGCCGACGAGGCCAGGAAAATGGCATCAGTGGCCGGCGCCGGTACCCTGGTGTCGGCTGTCGCCAGCGGAGAAGCGGGGGGAGACATCGTCGATCGCAACGGAACTGTCCTTGGTCATCACGATGCCTATTACCGCTTCACGATCGGCCAGCGGCGCGGACTTCAGGCCGGTGGCTTCGGCGAGCGTATGTACGTGATCGATGTCGATCCGTTGAAGCGACAGGTGGTGGTCGGACCCGAGGAGGCGCTCACGCGCCATGAGCTGATCGCCGAGCGGGTGCATTGGATCTCAGGCCGCGCCCCGGCGGGAAAGATCGAGGTCACGGGAAAGATCCGTTCCCGATCGCCGGAAGTTGCGGCAGAGGTCGAGATGCTCGACGACGCGATGGCGAAAGTGACTTTTCGCGCTCCGATGCGCGCCGTCGCGCCCGGCCAGGCGGTTGTCTTCTATCAGGACGATGTCTGTCTGGGTGGGGGATGGATCACACGAGGGTGAGTGGATCTCACGCAGGAATCGCCGACCGCAAAGCCGTTGCTGTCATCCCGAGCAAGGGCGGGTGGGTGGGAGGGGCGAGGGACCTCGCAAGCTGGTACATTCTCCATTCCTCGCGGCGCAGAATCTGAACCGAAAATGTACTAGTTTGCGAGGTCCCTCGCCCCTCCCACACGCCCACCCTTGCTCGGGATGACACCCGCTTCGCCGGCGCTCACTCAGCTTGCGTGTCCCTACTCCACCGTTACGCTCTTGGCCAGATTCCGTGGCTGATCGACATCGCAACCACGCTTGAGGGCGATGTAGTACGCCAGCAACTGCATGGGAATCACGCTCAGGATCGGCTGCAGTGCCTCGATGGTCCAGGGAATCTCAATGGCGTCGGTGGCGAAGCTCTTCATGTCCTCGTCACCTTCATCGCAGATCAAGATCAGCTTTCCGTCTCGCGCTTTCACTTCCTGCAGATTCGACACGACCTTGTCGTAGACCGGCGTGTGTGTAACAACACCGACCACGGGAAGGTTCTCGTCGATCAGCGCGATGGGGCCGTGTTTCATCTCGCCGGCCGGATAGCCTTCGGCGTGGATGTAGGAGACCTCCTTGAGCTTCAGGGCTCCCTCCAGTGCGATGGGGTAATGAACGCCGCGGCCGAGGAAGAGAAAATCCTGAGCGTGGGCGTATTTGTTGGCGAGGTGCTCGATCTGTTTCTCCCGTTTGAGAATCGCTTCGATTTTCTGCGGAATGACACTCAGCTCGTGCATGGCGAAGCGGATGTCATCCCTGTCGTCGCCGAGAAGCTGGCGGATGTAGAGCGACAGGAGGAAGAAGGCGGTGAGCTGGGTGGTGAAGGCCTTGGTTGAGGCCACGCCGATCTCAGGCCCGGCGTTGGTGTAGATTACGCCCTCGGACATGCGCGTGGCAGCCGCGCCGATGACATTACAGATGGTGATCAAACGGGCGCCTTTATTCTTCGCCTCCTGCATGCCGGCGATGGTGTCGGCGGTCTCGCCAGACTGCGTGACGCCGATGACCAGCGTGCCTTCGTCGACGATCGGATCGCGGTACCGATACTCCGACCCATAATCGACTTCCACTGGAAGGTGGGAGGCTGATTCGAGAAGAAATTTTCCGATCAGGCCGGCATGCCACGATGTGCCGCAGGCAACGATGTGAATCCGGCGAAACTGCTTCCACTGCTCGGGCGTGAACTGCAGGTCATTGAAGAAGACCTCACCAGATTCCTCGAACATGCGGCCGTTGAAAGTCTCCTGAACAGCGCGCCCCTGCTCGTGAATCTCCTTGAGCATGTAATGGCGGTAACCTTCTTTCTCAGCCATCACTGCGTCCCAGAGAATCCTCTTCGGCGCCCGCTCTACCGGTGAGTCGTCTTTGATCTTGAAGATCTCGACCTTGTCCTGATCGACGATCGTGTACTCGCCGTCCTCGAGATAGATGATGTTCCGGGTATAAGCGAGGAGCGGCATGACGTCGGAGGCAACGATGTTCTCTCCTTCGCCCAGCCCGACCACCAGCGGCGGCCCCAGTCGGGCGGCGATGAACATCCCAGGCTGGTCGGCGCTGAGCATGACCAGCGCGTAGTGGCCGACGACCTCGCGTAGCGTGGTCCGGACCGCCTCCAGAAAGCTCATCTTCTCGGCGACGTGTGATTCGATGAGATGTGCCACGACTTCCGTGTCGGTCTCGGTCTTGAAGGTATGTCCCATCGACTGGAGTCGTTGCTTGAGCGGGAGAAAATTCTCGATGATGCCGTTGTGGATGACGACGATCTGGCCGCTGCAATCGCGATGCGGATGGGCATTGTTCTCATTGGGCTTACCATGCGTCGCCCAACGTGTGTGGCCCATCCCGAAATGGCCCGTCATCGGGGCCTCGACCAGCTTCCGCTCGAGGTTTTCGAGCTTCCCTTCGGCCCTCAGCACGTCCACGCCATTCCCATTGACGACGGCAATGCCGGCGCTGTCATAACCGCGATACTCGAGCTTCTTCAGCCCCCCCATGAGGACGGGAACGACGTCTCGAGGTCCAACATATCCAATGATTCCACACATGGTCTGCTCCAGATCTGCGACGGTCAGAACCCGTACGCTGAACGGGACATTCTGAGGCCAGTCGTGTGTTTCTCAAGAATTGAGCCAGTCTCGTTGCTTCTTGTGCCACACAAGAAGCAAGCACCCGACGTAGCACTTCCAGCAACTTCCGCTAGAATGCGCGCGGCATGCCGCGCTGGAGTCGAACCCTTCTTCCCATTCTCCTTCTTCCGGTTCTCTTCTGCGGAAAGAAGGGGGACCCTCATCCTCCCGTTCCGCTGATCCCGAAATCGGTCACCGATCTCTCGGTCACGCAGCGCGGGCCCAAAGTCATTCTGTCGTGGAGCTATCCATCGCTGACGACCAGTGGCGTCAACCTGAAGAAGATCAGCCGGATCGTGGTCTACAGGGTTCGCGAAGCCCTGCCGCCGTCACTGGTTGGTCGCGAGCCAATGACGCTGGCGCTGGGCGAAGCCTCCTCGACGATCCCGAGTGAGGTTGCGCTTTTCGCGAAGGTGCCGCCTCTCGGTCCCCTGCAGTTCACCAAGCTCAAAGAGAAGCTCGACAGCCTGGAAGGAGCTGAGATTCCGGCGAGTACCGCAGGCGCGAGAATCGTCTTTGAAGACACCCCTGCCCCTCGGAGTGAGGACGGCAGACCGGTTCGACTTACCTACGCCGTGATCACCGAAGCGGAGGAAGAGGCCAGCGGACTCTCCAATCTCGCGATCATCGTCCCGCTCAATATCTCCGCAGCTCCCGACGCTCTCATCGCCCGGTCGACGCCCGAAGCGATCGTGCTCAACTGGACAGCGCCGGCGAAGAGCTCCGATACGGTCTCACTCATCGGCTACAACGTGTATCGCTCCGATACCGGCTCGCCAACGGCCGCGGTGAATGGCCCGGCTGTTCCGATCAACACTGCGCCGGTGCGCGAGACGACCTACCGTGACACCCCTCCATACGGTGTTCATCAGTACGCCGTGACGGCGGTGACGAGCCTGGGGCCTCCTGTGATCGAGAGTGATCCCTCGCGGATCGCGACCGTCGATTATCGCGACCTCCTGCCTCCGGCCGTTCCGACCGGTTTCGTCACGTTGAATGAAGACAAGGCGGTGCGCCTGGTCTGGGATCCGGTCGACACACCCGACCTGGCTGGTTACCGCGTCTATCGCACGCTCGGCACGGAACGGCAGTCTCTGACGCCCAAACTGATTCAGGAGACGAACTTCCGCGATCCCGATCCCGCGCTGGGAGTCTCGTATGTCTACTCGGTTACGAGCGAGGACAAGAACGGCAATGAGAGCGCCGAAGCGAAAGCGCCAGCGGTGCTGCTGCCCCGCTGATCGACTCGTGAACCGGCCTTTTGTGTGGCACAGGCACTCTTGCCTGTGTGCCACGGCGTCGAGCCGTGGCGTTTCTGTGAATACGCTACGGGAAAGTCGGCCTCGACGGCCGACACACAGGCAAGAGTGCCTGTGCCACACAAGAAGCAACTTGCCGGGAACGCTCGTCAGGTGCTCGACTTCAGAAGCTCGGTGAGCCTCTGGACGTCGTCTGTCGGTTCCCTGCAGACTCTGCCCTCACAAACATACGCGATCGTTTTCGCTGGGTTGCGCCCTTCCATGAGCGGCAGCGGAGCCGGCTTCCAGACGATGGTTCTTTGCGGCAGATACGTCTGCGACAGGACCTTCAGCAGTTCCCGGAAGCCGACGGACTCGGTGTCGCCGGTGAGCGCGACCTCCTTCGGCTTCGTCACCGAAGCCTCGGCGGCGCATAACAGATAACCGAATCCCGACGCATACCTGAAGGCCAGAGGCGCGATTGCCAGAAGCGCCTTGCCGGCCCGCTCCCGAAACTCCTGATCGTCGAAATAGGTCGAGAGTTTCTGAAGACAAAGGATCGTCATCGAGACGCCGGAAGGCGTGGCGTTATCGAAGAGGTCCTTCGGTCTTGTGATCAGCTTCTCGTGATCTTCCGGGGTATCGAAGAACGTGCCGTCGCCCGGATCGCTGAATCGCTCCAGAATGTCGCGAACCAGCGATCTCGCCGCTTCCAGAAAGGAAAATTCCTGCGTGGCCTCGAAGGCCGCGATAAGCCCCCAGGCGACGCCGGAGTAATCCTCGAGAAGCGCCGGGATGCGCGCCCGCCCATCCTTGAAGCTGCGCAGGAGCCGGCCGTCAACCATCATCATTCCTAGGAGGAAGCGGGCGTTCTTCGCGGCTTCCTGGCGAAGCTTTTCAGAATCGAATGCCAAGGCAGCTTCAGAGACGGCCGCCAGCATCCATCCGTTCCAGCCAGCCAGAATCTTCTCGTCGCGTCCGGGTCGTATCCGTTCCGCGCGACGTCCGAAGAGCTTGCATCTGCCGCGCGCGGCGATGTCCTGGAGCTTCTCGAGCGAGATCCCCTGGTCGGCGGCAACGATCTCCGGCTCGCGAGGGATGTTCAGAATGTTCTGTCCCTCGAAGTTTCCGCGCTCGGTTACGTCATAGAGTGCGCAGAAAATCGTTCCCTCCTCGCTTCCCAGAACGTCCATGATCCCGGAGCGACTCCAGACGTAGAACTTTCCTTCTTCTCCTTCAGAGTCGGCGTCAAGTGTCGAATAGAAACCTCCCTCGGGAGAAGTCATCTCCCGCTCGACGAACCCGAGCGTCTCACGCACGACATCAGCGAACAGCGGATCTTTGGTCCACTGCCAGGCGTGAACGTAGAGCCTGGTCAGAAGGGCATTGTCATAAAGCATTTTCTCGAAGTGCGGGACCAGCCAGCGGGCATCGACCGAGTAGCGATGAAAGCCGCCGCCTACCTGGTCATAGATCCCGCCCCGCGCCATTTTGGTCAAGGTGTTGACGATGATCTCTCGCAGCTCCGTGTCGCCGGTTCGGTTCGAGGCCTCCATCAGAAACTCGAGTGTCATGGAGGGGGGGAACTTTGGCGCGCTGCCGAAACCGCCGTGAAGCGGGTCGTAGTTCGCCGCAATTTTCGCTGCTGCGCCGTCGAGCAGCGCGGGATCGATGTCCGCACTCGACCGGCTCAGGGTCACCGGCCCGATGGCTTTCATGATTTCCGAGATTGCACTGGTCAGCTCGTCCTGGCGGTGTTCGAAGGCATGCCGGACGTGTTCGAGGATGCGGGAAAAACCGGGCATCCCTCGCTGATCTGATGGCGGAAAGTAGGTGCCGCCGTAAAACGGTGCTCCTTCCGGCGTGAGGAACATCGACATCGGCCAGCCTCCATGACCGGTCATCATCTGCACGGCCTGCATGTAGATGGAGTCGATGTCAGGCCGCTCCTCGCGATCTACTTTGATGGAGACAAAATCGCGATTCAGCAACGCGGCGATCGCTTCGTTTTCGAACGACTCCCTCTCCATCACGTGACACCAGTGGCAGGCCGAGTAGCCGATGGACAGAAACACCGGCTTGTTCTCGTTGCGCGCCCGGGCGAAGGCCTCTTCACCCCAGGCGTACCAGTCGACGGGGTTGTGTGCGTGCTGGAGAAGGTAGGGAGAGGTTTCGTGAATGAGTCGATTCGTCATATGCCCCTCGGGTCAGCTTTTCACTTCGGCCGTGCTGTCCCGAAGTGACTGCAGCAGCTGAGCCGGGAACGACCGGAGCTCGAAATACTCGCTTTCCAGCTCTTCGACCTGAAAGCGATCGAGGCCGGAGTTCTGGAGGAAGTCGCTCCTGAGCTTGCCGTCCTGATCCTCGACGATCTTCGGGAAAAGCTGATTGATATAGAAGGCCTCGAGTCTGATTTTTGTGATGACGTCGTCGAGAAGATTTTCGTCGACCAGCTCATTCAACTCGCGCAAGTCGTGATCGCGCGCCACCTCGCCGGCGATTTCTTTGCGGAACGTGTCACGACCTTCCGAGGTATTGAGCTCGAGGTAAAAAGTCGCCATCCGTTTTCGGGCCAGGCGATAGAGTGCGAAGTAGGCCCGCTCCTGCCGGTTGATGATCGAGATTTCCCCGGCCACATCGGTGAGAGAAGCTTCATTGTGATCGATCGACATCAGTCCGAGCATGAGCGCGAACAACTTCCTGCGACCAAATGAAAGGGTGTATTGATTGGAAACGATCGGATCGATGAAGAGCGACTGAAACAACCCTCGTCTCAATTGCTCGAAAACATGCATGTTGCCGAGGATGGAGCGAATCTGCTCAGGGGACATCTCGACGTCGTCCATAAAGGCCAGCTTGTTGACGAGCGTGCTGGTGTGATCGAACCGATCGAAGAAGGTGATGAGCTCGCTGAAGGACTCCATGCGCTCGAAGTCTTCCTCTTCCATGGCCCGCTCGTCGATCAGCCGGCCGGTCTCCAGAAGGATCTCCTCGAAGCCCTGATCACGATTCGCTGCCGCCTTCTGCTTGTTCTCCATGAGCTGCAGCGTGTCGTTCGCCGATAGCTTCTTGTTGATGGTCTTTCCAAGAAGGAAACCCTCGAGGATCTCTCTGGTGGCCCGGATGTAATCGGATTCCTCGGTGGCCTGGACTTCGGTGTGGCCAGTTCCCTGGAGGACGATCTCTTCGAGCGTATCGAAGATCGAGAGTGGAACCTCGTTACGCAGCGACAGGGTACGGAGCCTCATGAGCCGAGCTCGTTCCGACGGGCCGATCCTGGTGCCGCTGGACGCCGCCAGCACGCGCTTGTACTCATCGATCAGCTCCTGGTTCTCGGGATGGTGATAGATGACGTCGATCTGAATCCGTTCGCGTTGATAGGAGTCGATGAACTCCGGTCCCAGATCAGCGCTGATCAGATCGGCCAGGTTGGCCAGAGATCGGTGGTTCGTGTAGGCCTCTTTGCAGGCGTTGTAGAACTGCTGGTGCATGCGGTGGATCACCCGGAGCAGGAACAGAGTGGAACGTGGCTCATTGAGCGCTTCGAGGACTTCGCGCCCGAGATCGAGGAAGTTTCCGCGGCCGACCTTGAGAGATCGCTTGAGCAGTTTTCCAACCGCCTTCAGCGTCCTCTCCTGCCGTTCCACGACTGTCCTGGCCAGCCCGTGGTCATCGACAAAAAAGAAGTAATTCGCTACGGCGTTGCCGTGAAGAAAAAGATCTTCGTAGGTCTCGAAGCCGCTGGTCTTTGGCGTGAAAGTAAGTTCGTGTTGATTGGGCGCATACATTCCTCCCAGCAGGACCAGCCGGTTTACGACCTCATCATTGAGCAGGTCCTGAACGGGGAAATGCCCGCCGAACATATACTCGCCGAAGATGCCGCCGTTGCCTGAGAATTGCACGCCCTGATCGCTCAGCAGAATCTCGGAGCCGCCGCCGAAATATCGGTTGAGATGCTGGCCGGTTGTGCGCTGGATCTGCTCGAAGAAGAATCGTTTGTCCAGATCGGGCCCGCTGACGGTCGCAAAATACTCGACCGTGCTGCCGATCAAACCGTGATGAACGATGGCCTGGATCATAGAAGAAGTTGGCGTATCGAGCCGCGCGGTAGCCTACCAGATTCATGCAGCGTGCTCATCGGAGTGGCGACATCCAGTCGCCTGGCTCGGCGCAATCCCGTGGCGCCGTTCCGTTGACAGGAAGCGAATCCGTCGTATCACGGGGGCGGCGGCGCGGGACGCCGCCGAGCCAGGCGGCAGGATGCCGCCACTCCGGGATCTAAAGTTCGTTCACAGTCTCGCTACCACCAACACTCTTAGCTCTCTGGTAGCATCGCTGGCCGAAAATATTCGGAAGGAGATCATATGAACAAACGCATTCTCGCAACCGCCCTCACGGTGATTGCTCTCTGCTCCGCCTTGCCGGCTCTTGCCGAGTTGAAGCTTCCCCGTGTTAGTCAGAGAGCGACTGTTTCTCAAACCATCGGACTGACCGAGGTCACCATCGTCTACAGTCGCCCCGGGGTGAAAGGCCGCACCATCTGGGGCGCACTCGTCCCCTGGGACCAGGTCTGGAGAAGTGGCGCGAACGAAGCGACGATGTTCACCGTGTCTGATGACGTGCTTGTCAACGGCCAGAAGCTTCCCGCCGGCTCCTACAGCCTCCACACCATTCCGGGGCGCGAGAGCTGGACGATCATCTTGAACAAAGTCGCCGACCAGTGGGGCAGCTATAGCTACGATGTCGCGAAAGATGCGTTGCGTGTGACCGTCAAACCTGAAGCAGCTCCATTCGAGGAGTGGCTCACCTACAGCTTCCCGGATGTGTCGATGAGCTCGGCCAACGTGAACCTTCGCTGGGAGAAAGTTCGCGTGCCGTTCCGAATCGAGGTCGACACCGCGGCAAAGGCGACCGCTGCCTCGCGCGCTGCTGTTTCCAGCGCCAAGGCAGATGACTGGAAAACTCCCTTTAGCGCCGCCAGGTTCGCATTCGAGCAGGAGATGAGCAACACCGACGAGCAGATGCAATGGATGACTCAGTCGCTCAAGGCTGAAGAGAATCCGACCAACCTCGGGTTGAAGGCTCAGATGCTGGCCCGCGCTGGCAAAAAGAAGGACGCCATCGCCACGGCTGAGAAAGCGATTGCGATTGCGGGCAAGAGTGAGAAGAAGATCGACACGACGCAGCTCGAGAAGATGCTCGCCGAGTGGAAGTCGAAAAAGTAAGGTTCAATTAATTTGCAGCAGTTTCTTCAGTCGAGAGTCGCTTTGATCTCCCCTCTCCCCGCCGGGGAGAGGGTGGCGCCATGAACCTAGTAGCGGTGGCGGCGGTTCGATATCAGGCATCACATTGTCGGATACGAATCACGGCACTATTTAGTGTCGCGATTTCGTAATCTTTCTGTCACTATTTCGAAAACATTAAAGTCACTTTGCGCTTGGGGGTGAAACGAGGTTGGCAAAGATCCGATAGGCGCCAGGCACGCCCGCGGGTAGTTCGCGGAACCAGTCGTACGCGGTATAGACGTAGGTGCCTTTGCCGTATGTCGCAACCAGCGTCCCGCCAGTCAACTCCTTCTCTCCGGGATCGTGTGAGGAGAAGACGGGCTGATACTGAGTAGCCCACTCGCTCGGAAAGTAGAGACCTCGTTCCTGAACCCAGCCCTCGAAGTCGGAGGCCGTGATTCGATTCGGCGTGGTGACCAGAGGATTCTTCACATCGATGAGAGTCACCGGCGCTTCCTCGACCGTCACGCGGTCGCGGGACAACTTCAACGGATAGGGACCCAGCTCCGGCGCCAGCGTGTCATCGGCGGTGTTGTACTGGACGACGACGTGTCCACCATCCTCGACATATTTCATGAGCCGGCGCTGATTCCTCTTGAGCGCGTCACGCATGTTGTAGGCGCGAACGCCCACCACGATGGAGTCGAAGCGGGAGAGGTCGCCCGTGGCCAGATCGGAGTCTGAGAGCATGGTCACGGAATAGCCCATCTGTCGCAAGGCGTCGGGCACTTCATCGCCGGAGCCCATGACGTATCCAATTCTGCTTCCCGACTTGCGGACCTCAACCCTCACCAGCTTCGCCTCAGCCGGTGGCAGCAGCACCTGACTGCGGATGTGTGGATAATCGAGACGCGTCAGCGACTGCGAGAGTTTCTCGCCGCCAGTGGTCTGAAACTCGGCTCGGACTGTTCCGCTGCCAGCGCTGCTGGAGGGAGTGAGGCGAAACGAGAAGCGCTGCTCTTCGTCTCTGGCCTTGAAGGTCAGAGGAATGGTGGCCGGCTCGCTCTTCCATCCGGAGGGTAGGCTCAGGCTGAGGACTCCGGAGGCGCCCGTGGCGTTGGAGCGAACGATTCCGTCGATGGCACGAGGCTTCAGATCGGGAAAGAGATCGACGCGCTGAGACAGGGCGATGGTGACCGGAGGAAGGATGGCGAAGGGGCGATACTCCTCGCCGCGCACGCGATCGGTGGAACGGAAGACGACCGGGAGATCGTAATCGAGCTTCTGTTCTCCGATCTGAATCGAGATCGTAGCGACCATGGCCGGATCGCTTTCCGGCTTCCCGGTCATGGCCTGGTCGAATGAGTAGGTCGCTCCGGTGGCGGGGCGGGCCAGCCAGTAGGGTTGGGTGGCGGCGATGGTGGAGGGGATGTCGATCTTCTGCGTGACGGTGAAGGGCTTGTTCTCTTCGAGGGCAGTTGCCGGCCAGGCGCTGCTCGCAGAGAACGGCCAGCGAACGGCAGTCACCGTAACTGGAACCGCACTGCGCTCGACCGCGGTAATCGTTACGTTCACCGCGCCACCGGGAGTCGCCGCGGGCTCGGTAGCAATCGCTTCCAGCCAGAGGCCGGCCGCGCTTCGTATGAGGCCCTGCGCTTCTCTCTGTTTCTCCTCGAGAAGGTTGCTCCACTGCGAGTCGCGGAGCTCGGTGCGAAGACGCGTTAGCTCGCTCGCGGCGCGCAGAAGTGGCGGCATCGTCGCTGACGGATTCTCCGGCCGGTAAAGCCGAGCCGCTTCATGGACGGCCTGTGACAGAGCGCTCGCTCCCGGGACGCGATTCCAGGTCAGGTCGATTCCGTCGAAGAGGTCCTTGTCCGGCGCATCACCGGCCAGGAGCTCGAAGTCATTGGGCAGGGAGCCGCGTCGCTCGGCGACGCCGAATCCCTGGCTCTTGTGCATCGACCGGCTATCGGCGGCCAGCTCGGTATACGACTTTCCAAGCAGGGGGTTGTATGTGCCGAGATCGACGGTGACGGTTTTGTTCTTCGTGGAGCCGGCCGGCTTCCAGCTGTTCCAGAAGAGACGGCGCGGCTGCCAGACTGTTACACCGGGATATTTGAGTTGCTCCGGAAAGCGCGCCGGATCTGCCGCCGCAGTGAATGCTTCCTCGGCAAGCAGCGCCGAGGCCGTGTGATGACCATGGCCACCATCGCCGTTGTCCGGAAAGCGGGTCACGATGATGTCGGGATGAAAGGTGCGAATCACCCAGACCACGTCAGCGAGAATCTTCTCTTTGCCCCATAGCCGAAGCGACTCTTCGGGGTTCTTGGAGTAGCCGAAGTCGACCGCTCTGGTAAAGAACTGCTCTGCGCCGTCGATTCGTCTCGCCGCCAGCAACTCCTCGGTGCGGATGACGCCCAAGGGGTCGCCCTTCTCGCTTCCGATCAGATTCTGCCCGCCGTCTCCGCGTGTGAGCGAGAGGTAGCCGGCCCGCACCATCCGTCCGTTGGCGAGCCAGGCCAGAAAGCCGGTGTTCTCGTCGTCAGGATGGGCGGCGACGTAAAGAGCGCTTCCGGTGGTCGCCAGTTTTCCCAGCGCGATCTGAAAATGGGCGGTGTCCAGCGGGGGCGCCGGCTGCGCGTTGAGCAGCGACGTGCTGAAAAGAGAGAGGAAAGCGACGAAACGAAGAGTCAGCCGGACGTTTGGCATGCGGATCCTTTCAAGGGAGATCAACCGGCGAACGATAACGCACCGAGGGCGTCTGCGTGAACGGAGTACGCAAACATATGGTGAACGGTTCGGAAGTGGGAAGTGCGGTTGGTTCTTGTGTGGCACAGGCACTCTTGCCTGTGTGCCGCGGCGTCGAGCCGTGGCGTTCCTGCTGCAATTCACAGAGAGGTCGGCCTCGACGGCCGACACACAGGCAAGAGTGCCTGTGCCACACAAGGACCGCCTTACGCCTTCGGGTGCGCCTTTTTATAGACCTCGATCAGCTTCCAGTCGTTCAGGTGGGTGTACTTCTGGGTCGTCGAGAGAGAGACGTGCCCGAGGAGCTCCTGGATCGAGCGGAGGTCGGCGCCGGCAGCCAGCAGGTGGGTGGCGAAGGAATGGCGAAGAGAGTGGGGTGAGATGCCCGTCCGCAGTGAGGCGTCACGAACGTATCGATCAAGAATCCTTCGAATGCTGCGTGGAGTGATCCTGGCACCGCGATGATTGACGAACAGAGGTTGCTCCTCTTCTTCTGCCGATTTCTCGCGAAGCTTTGACCTGATTGGAAGATAGGCGGCGATCGCCGCATGCGCCTTCGATCCGAAGGGAACGATGCGCTCTTTCGCCCCCTTTCCATGCACCTTCACCAGCTTCGCGCGAAGCTCGATGTCGTCCAGGTCGATCCCGGTGAGCTCACTCACGCGCAGCCCTGACGCGTACAGCAGTTCCAGCCAGGCGCGATCGCGGACACCGAGGGCGTCGTCGAGATCGGGTTGCTCGAAGAGGATCTCGATCTCGCTGCCCTGCAACACCTCCGGCAGATGCTTCTCCCGCTTAGGCGTGGCCACCGAGCGCGCAGGATTCTGCACCACGACTCCCTCACGGATCAGAAAGCGGAAGAACGAACGAAGCGAAGAGAGATGGCGGGCAATCGAAGATCGGGCCAGTCTTCGCCTCGCCAGATGAGCGAGGTAAGCGCGGATCGTCAGATGATCAACGGCCCGGAGGTCGAGCGCTTCTCGAGGGGAGTTGGTGTAGTCGTTGACGAGGAAGGAGATGAAGGATTCCAGGTCATCCCGATAGGCCGACACGGTGTTGATCGAGACATTCCGCTCGTACGTGAGGTAATCGAGGAAGTCACCGATCTCGTTGGTCATCCGCCATACAGTTTAGGCGAATTGAGAATTGAGAATTGGGAATTGAGAAATAGAAGAAGCATAGATGGCTTCGGCCTTTATTTCTCAATTCTCAATTCTCAATTCTCAATTCCGTCCTCGTTGACCGTTCCGCCCGCGCATGTTACGTTACGCCTCCCTTTTAAGGAGCCTTCATGGGCGGCGACTCTCCTTCTGCTGGTCCTCTCAAACGCACTCCTCTTTTCGATGTCGAGTCCGAGCTCGGCGGGAAAATGGTCGACTTCGGCGGCTGGGAGCTCCCGGTTCAGTACACCTCGATTCTCGAGGAGCACAAGGCCGTGCGGGAGCGGGCAGGGCTGTTCGACGTTTCCCACATGGGTGAGATCACCGTGGCCGGCCCTCAGGCTCTCGACTTCCTGCAGAAGCTGACCTGCAACGACGTCTCGAAGCTCCAGGACGGACGCTGCCAGTACAACGGTCTCCTCTACCCGACGGCGGGATTCGTCGACGATATCCTCATCTATCAGAATGCACCGAGCGACTATCTGATCGTGGTCAACGCCTCGAACGCCGACAAGGATTTCGAGTGGTTTCGCGAGTGTGCGAAAGACTTCGACGTCGAGCTTCGCAACGTCAGCGATCAGTATGCGCAGTTGGCGCTGCAGGGGCCGGCCTCGGAGCGAATCCTTCAGACACTGACCGAGCTCGATCTGTCGGCCATCAAGTACTACCGCTTCCGTCGCGGCAAGGTCGACGGGATCGACGCCATCGTTTCGCGGACCGGATACACCGGAGAAGATGGTTTCGAAGTCTATGTTGCGCCTCAGCATGCCGGAGATCTTTTCAGGAAGATCCTCGAGGCCGGGAAGCCCTTCGATGCGATTCCGGCCGGACTCGGCGCCCGCGACACCCTTCGCCTCGAGGCCAGGATGGCGCTCTATGGAAACGACATCGATCAGACCACGACACCTCTGGAGGCCGACCTCGGCTGGATCGTGAAGCTGGACAAGGGTGACTTCTTCGGGGCCGACGTTCTCCGTCGCGAAAAAGGCGAAGGCGTGCGCAGGAAACTGGTTGGATTCGAGATGATCGATCGGGGCATCGGCCGGCACGGCTACCCAGTCGTCGACGGTACCCAGAAGATCGGCATCGTCACGAGTGGAACCCACTCGCCGACTCTCAAGAAGGCCATTGGCCTGGCCTATGTAACAGTCGAAAAAGCCGAGGTCGGCTCCGAGCTGCTGATTATGATTCGGGGGAAAGAAACGAAGGCCCGCGTAGTGCCGACCCCCTTCTATAAAAGAGCGAAATGAACGTAAGGAGTGTTGCATGACGACACCGGAAGAGAACCGTTACGCGAAGAGCCACGAGTACATTCATCTCGACGGAGACATCGGCACCATCGGAATCACCGAGTACGCCCAGAAGGAGCTCGGAGACGTCGTCTTCCTCGAGCTGCCTAAGGTCGGTTCGGAGTTGGATCTGGGAGATGAGCTGGGAAGCATCGAATCGGTCAAAGCGGTCTCGGAGCTCTTCTGCCCCGTCAGTGGTGAGGTGATCGAGGTCAACGAGGCACTGGCTGACAAGCCGGAGCTGGTGAACACCGATCCCTACGGCGATGGCTGGATGATCAAGATCCGCTGCAAGAACGTCGACGAGGTCGACGTGCTGATGAGCGCCGAAGAGTACGAAGAGTACGTGGAGAAGGAAGCGGGGCACTAGATGACCTTGTCATCCTGAGCGAAGCGAAGGATCTTTGGTGACATCACCGTGGCGTACATTGACGACCCTGCGCGTGTCACCAAAGATCCTTCGGTCGCACTCACTTTCTCGTGGACTCTCGTTTCGTACGTGCTCCCTCAGGATGACAAGCTTCGTGGATCATCGTCTTTTCGCTCCATGACCCTTACCTTTTAGGAGAAGTAATTTGGATACTCCCCCCATGCGCTACATCCCGAACGCCGAACAGGACGTTCAGGAGATGCTGGAGGTGATCGGGATCGATTCCGTGGATCGCCTCTTCGACACGATTCCCGAATCGGTCAAGGTCCGTGGCCTGCTCGACATACCGGGACCCTGGTCCGAGATCGAAGTGCGGCGCGGCTTCGACGCCCTGGCTCGCAAGAACGTCACGCTGCTGGATGCCGTGTCGTTCCTCGGCGGGGGTGTCTACTATCACTATCAGCCAGCCTGCATCGACCAACTCCTGCTCCGGGCCGAGTTCCTCACCGCCTACACGCCGTATCAGCCGGAGGTCTCGCAGGGAACGCTCCAGGCCATCTTCGAGTACCAGACGCACCAGTGCATGCTCACAGGCCTTGATGTCGCCAACGCCTCGCTATACGACGGCTCGACGGCGTTTGTCGAAGGGGTACTGATGGCTCAGCGCGTGGCGGCGAAGAAGAAGCGCGTCGTTGTCGCCAGAAGCATCCACCCCGAGTACCGTGAGACGCTTCGCACCTACGTGCAGAACCTCGGAATCGAGATCGTCGAAGTCGGCTGGACCGCCGATGGGCGAATCGACCTCGAGGCACTGAAGGGTGCCTGCGACAACAACGATACGTTTGCTGTGGCCGTGCAGTCTCCTAACTTTCTCGGTGTCATCGAGGACTACGACGCTGTCGGCGCGATTGCCGGGAGCGCGGGGGCGTTGAAGATCGCTGTGATTGCCGAAGCGACCTCGCTTGGCGTCCTCACTCCGCCTGGCCAGCACGACTTCGACATCGCTGTCGGCGAAGGCCAGGCCTGGGGTCTGGCGCCGTCGTTCGGCGGCCCCTTCGTCGGCTTCATGGTCGTCAAAGATCCTTTGAAGCGGCACATGCCGGGGCGGCTGGTTGGAGAGACGGTCGATACCGATGGCCGCCGCGCCTGGGTGCTCACACTGGCCACGCGCGAGCAACATATCCGCCGCGGCAAGGCCACCTCGAACATCTGCACCAATCAGGCTCTCTTCGCACTGGCGGCGAACATGTATCTGTCGCTTCTCGGCAAGGACGGTCTGCGCGAAGTGGCCACGCAATGCCTGCAGAAGGCATCTTATCTACGAAAGAAACTGACCGAAGCTGGCGCCACGCTTCCTTATAGCGGTCCGGTCTACAACGAGTTCACCATCCGCACGACTCGCCCGGCGGGCGAGATTGTCGCTGAGCTGGAGAAAGAGGGAATCCTGGCCGGCATCCCGCTGAGCCGTTTTTTCTCCGACGCTCCCAACGATCTTCTGGTCGCTGTCACCGAGCTGCACACGAAAGAACATCTGGACTCCTACGCTGCCGCGGTTTCCAAAGCCCTGGGAAGGAAAGCGTCATGACCATCCCTGTCGAGAGCATCGAAAACGAAGTGGAAGAGAAGAGCAGAAGCACGGCGCGTGGCCGCGAAGGGCTGATCTTCGAACACTCCAAGCCGGGGCGGAAAGGCTACCGGCTGCCCGATCTCGACGTGCCCGAGATGACGTTGTCCGATCTGCTTCCCGGGTCACTGCTGCGCGATGAGATCGCCGATGAGTGCGAGGTGTCGGAAGTCGACGTGATCCGTCATTTCACCCGGCTGTCGAAACTGAATGCGTCGATCGACGCTGCGCTTTACCCCCTGGGCTCGTGCACGATGAAGCACAACCCGCGAATCAACGAAGAGATCGCGCGACGTCCCGGCTTTGCTTTCTCGCATCCCCTCCAGCCGGAGCATCAGGTGCAGGGAAACCTCGAGCTGCTGTGGCTTCTGGAACAGACACTCAAGGAGATCTTCGGCCTCCCGCGCGTCACGCTGCAGCCTGTGGCCGGAGCGCACGGTGAGCTCACCGGGATTCTCATGGTGCACAAGGCGCTGGCCAAAGCGGGCAACGCCCGCAAGTACATCCTCATCCCCGACTCGGCGCATGGGACCAACCCGGCGTCGGCCAACTTCGCCGGTTACAAGATCAGGGAGCTGAAGTCCAACTCACGCGGCACTCTCGATCTCGATCTTCTGGAGCGCGAAGTCAATGAAGACGTGGCCGCTCTCATGATCACGGTGCCGAACACGCTAGGCGTCTTCGAGGACCAGATCGTTCAGATCGCCGACATCCTTCATCGCAAGGGAGCGTATCTCTACTGTGACGGGGCGAATCTGAACGCCTTCGTCGGCGTGGCTCGTCCCGGGGACATGGGCATCGACGTGATGCACTCCAATCTGCACAAGACCTTCTCGACCCCGCATGGTGGTGGTGGGCCGGGTGCGGGGCCAGTTGGCGTGACCCAGAGCCTCGTCCCCTTCATGCCGACGCCAACGGTCGCCAAACGCGAGGACGGGTCTTACTTTCTGGACTACAACCATCCCGAAAGCATCGGGCGCGTTCGGGCCTTTTACGGTAACTTCGGAGTTCTGGTTCGTGCGCTCACGTACATGCGCTCGATGGGACCGAGCGGTCTCCGTCGTGTAGCGCAGCTTGCGGTTCTCAACGCCAACTACATCCGCGCGCGCCTCAAGGGTGCGTATCACCTTCCGTATGATGCTCCGTCGCTGCATGAAGTTGTCTTCAGCGATAAGCGGCAGTCGGAGAAGGACGTCCACACACTCGATATCGCCAAGCGGCTGATGGATTTCGGCTTTCATCCGCCGACCATCTACTTCCCGCTCATCGTCGCCGGCGCACTGATGATCGAGCCGACTGAGAGCGAGCCGAAAGAAGAGCTGGACGATTTCTGCGAGGCCATGCTGGCCATCGCACGCGAGTGCGAGGAGACGCCGGAACTGGTGCGGTCGGCCCCGCACACCACGCCGGTGCGCCGGCTTGATGAAGCGCGCGCGGCCCGGTCGCCGATTTTGAGGTGGAAGGCGAAAAAGTAGGTCTGGCGGACCGACGATGAGACAGCACAACGTAGCTCTTCTCGCTCTTCTATTCCTTAGCTGCAATGGGTTTGTAGGTGAGGCCAACGTAGAGGTACCGGCAGGAGCGCCGATCAGCATTGTTGATCCAGAGTATGTAGTTCTCCGACCGGTGACCGCCACCGCGACTCCTGGGGCGATTGCGGCCACCGTCTTCGGCCAGACTGTTTACTTCATCCCGTCAGAACGCGTTCTCGACCTCCGCCATCTTGATCCACGCACTGCAAAGGTGGAGGAACGTCCAGTAGGCACATATGTGGTGTCGATCGGAACAACTCCCGAGGGGGATCACCTGCTCGGATCCTGGACGTCCGCAAATATCGAAAAGCAACTCGGTGTCTTCGTGGGCGATAGCCTCGTCTCCGCACCTTTGATCAAATCGAAGATTACCGGGATGGTTATCCTGGATGGCGGCTTCACCCGGCCCCAGGCCGAAGCCGTGGTGGAGCGTCTGCGGCGCGGCGGGTCGGAGGCCTAACTCTTAGCGCTGCACCGGACGTTGAGCCGCTTTGCTGCCTCGTCGCGAGAGCGTTACCCTTCCGCGTGCGGCTCGTGAGAATAGCCTACAAACGAGCGAACGAAGACCGCTACATCGACGAGTTAGGTGCCGTACGAAGCGACTCTGGTGTTTGGGGCGGGCGCCCCCGACAGCAATCCAGCTACTGACAAGTCCTCATCGATCTCCGGCCAGTGGATGCCCAGGCCTGCTCCGGCGATTACCCATTCCGCCCGTTGCTCAAGCGTCGCGTGAAGAAGCCGCGGGTACCAGGCAAGAGGAACGCTGATTGTTCTGCCGTCTTGCAGGTCGACGACCAACGAATCCTCCGTGCAGTGAACGTCTCGAACCTGGGCGCCTGTTTTAAGTTCCGAAGTAGTCATGCCAGCCTCGCAGAAACATTGTCTCATGCTCCAAAACAAGTCGCTCGACTGCCCGCAATTCTCGCGCCGAATACCCGATGGTGTACGCCAGACGAACGGGCTTCAGCCAAAACTTTGCCGACGCGCCCTGAAGATCCACGTGGACATGCGGAGGCTCTCCCGCATCGTGACTCGTAATGTAAACACGATAGCCGAGATGGCGCAGGAGTGTAGGCACATCGCACAGTGTACCCATATCAACTTCAAGCGATGGCCGCCCGGCGAAAGATACGCTTGAGGGTACCCCCTTCAGAACTGCGGCGGGATATACGCCAGGGTTCCGGCAAACAACCAGCACAGCAGAAAAACGATCGGCGCGTGAACCAGGAGCTGTAGTAGCGAGTAACCGGCCAGGTCGCGGGCGCGCACATTCAGGATCCCCATCAGCGGCAGCATCCAGAATGGGTTGATCAAATTGGGCAGTGCTTCCGCGGCGTTGTAGATCTGCACGGTCCACCCCAGATGCATGTGCCATTGGTTCGCCGCGGCCATCACGTAGGGCGCTTCGACGACCCACTTCCCTCCACCCGACGGGACGAAGAGTCCGAGAAGAGCCGAATAGGCCGCGACCAGGAGCGGGAATGATCGGGGCGACGACAGATGCACGAAGAGATCGGCCAGCGTTTTCTCGATCGACGTCTTGGCGATCAGCCCGAAGATCCCGGCGTAGAAAGGGAACTGAATCAGCACTCCTGCCGTGGCCGGAACGGATTTCGAGACCGCGCGCAGAAACGATCGGGGTCTCCAGTGCAGGAGCAGGCCCGCGGCCAGAAAGGCGAAGTTGAAGTTGTTGAGATCGACGGCGGCGACGAAGCCCTTCTTTTGAATCTCGATCACCAGAAAGGCGCACATCAGGAGAGCCACGACCACCGAGGGGATCGGGTTGCGCTCCAGTCTCTCAGCCGGTGTCACGGCCGGCGGGTCGTCGATCTCCATGGGTTCGAAGCGCACTCCCATCGTTTGCGCGGAGCGGCTTTGCGCGGGGTAAGAGAAATAGGCGACGAGAACGGAGACGAGCAGGAGAACGGCGGCGAGCACTCCGTTCTGCCACAGCAGGATCGTTTGGGAGAGGGGAATCACTCCGGTAATCGGGAGCAGGGCGGGAGGGATCGAGCTCCTGGTGGCCTGCAGCAATGCTGCGGACGACGAGAATCCCAGTGCCCAGACGCTGCCCAGCCCGAGATAGGCGGCTGCGCCAATAGCCCGATAGTCGACGTCGGGAATCCGCCGGCAGATTGCCCGCACGAGCAGTCCCGTGAAGACGAGTGACAGCCCCCACGACAACAGCGACGACACAATGGCAAGGAAGGCCACGAAAGCGACGGCACCACGACCAGTTCGAGGAAAACTCGCCAGGCGGTTGATCAGAGCGGCAACGGGAGGCGAGCTGGCGACCACGAAGCCTCCGATGATGACCAGCGCCATCTGCATCGTGAAGGGAACCAGCGACCAGAAGCCGCCGCCAAATTCCTGCAGCAGCCTGGCCGGCCTCTCTCCGACGGCCAGTCCAAAGGCGAATACGACGATGACGGCGCCCAGCGCGAAGAGGAAGGCATCTGGAAACCATCGCTCCGAGAAATCGGCCAGAGACCTTCCGATGCGCGCCAGCGCGCCCTCTCTGGTTTCAGGAGTGGAAGGGGAATTGGTCATCGGCCAGCCTGATGATCACTCGCCGACGTCATCCGATCAAGCGGCAATGGTGGAGAGCCCCCGCGGGCGGGGCTCTCACGAACGCTTATCTGTCTCGGCTCGAGCGATCAACTCGATCATCCGAAGTGTCGTCGGATCGCTGGCTGGATCGCGTCGGATTCGACGATCCGATCGACGGATTGCCCTGGAGGGTGGAAAAAGAACCTGGTGCTTCCGAGGAGCTGCCGCCGTAGGCGCTGATGTTCGAAGCCACGTCCTGACGGCCTTCCGTTCCCGAAATTGCTCTGGCACGATTGGCACCGCGGCGAACGCCGCCGCGACGTCCGATTGCCGACATGTGTTCGCGGTTCCGACTGACTGACTCACCACCCTTGCGTCCGGCCTGACGAGCCTCGTCACTGGTGAACTCGTGAGCGGTGCCCTTCTGATGAGCGGCGCGACCACCCTTGCTGGCGATCTCGCGCTGTTTGGTCAAATCCATCGATGCAAAACCACGCTTGCTCGTCTCTGCCATGAAACCCTCCTTGAACGTTGTAGTGCTGTCGCGCGGTCGTCGAACTGACTGCAACGGGCCGCTGAAGGTAATCGGAGCAACATGTGTGCCCGCCGACGCAATAGGGGGAACTTATTTGCGTGGAATGGAACGGCCCAAGGGCCGCTCGGAAGGAGGAAAAATGGCGGAGAGAGAGGGATTCGAACCCTCGGTACTGGTTTCCCTGTACGGCGGTTTAGCAAACCGCTGGATTAAGCCACTCTCCCATCTCTCCGGGGACGTGCGCGGTCAACAGAATACAGGAGGGAGGTGGAAGATTCCAATTGAGAATTGAGAATTGAGAATTGAGAAAGAAAAAGGCCAACCCAAGCCTCTCTTTCTCAATTCTCAATTCCTGATTTTCTCAATTGGAGTCTATGGCGGAGGGGGTGGGATTCGAACCCACGGTACCGTTTCCGGCACGGCGGTTTTCAAGACCGCTGCCTTAAACCACTCGGCCACCCCTCCGGACAAATTCAGGGAAGAAGGTTGATGTCGAGAGTAATCCTCACCTTCAATTTGCGATGCCGCCTCAGTTCTTCGAGCGACAGGTTGAGGGGAAGGCTCACTTCTTTGACCAGGCCATCCGACGCGCGGCGTTCTGCCTCGGTCTGCGTTGCGGCCAGCGAGCCCGGCCCGGGAACCGCGGCCGGCGCCGGTGCCGGCGAGGGATCGAGCTTCGGTAGCGAATCCATGAATCCCTCCGGCAATTTCATCTCGACCGATGCGAACGGAACCTCCATCGACATCTCTTCGCGTTTGACCGCTCCCGGAGTCTCAAAACGCTGCATCAGATCGTCGAAGGGGCTCCGGTTGACGACCGGCGATGCCACCACCTGTGTTGGGGCGCTCGAGGCCAGAAGCTCGGTCGAAACCATAGGGATATCCTCGTCGTCATCGTCGTCGATGAGAAAGGGGGAGGTCGAGGCGGGACTCTGTGGCGTGGCCACCGTCGTCGCAATCACCTCCTCTTCCGTCCAGATCGAGTCAGCGCCTGCGGCGTTATCGTCACTTACGCCGGCATTGAGCACCTGAATCTCTTTGTCGAGAGGTTCGGAGCCCTCCAGTCCATATTTCTTGATGAGGTGGTTGAGAACGAGCTGGGCGATGCCTTTCAGGGTCTGTTCGACCCCGAGACCGTTCATAGCCACAGCGGGGAACGATGGAGCCTTGTCGCGGTTCATCGCCTCCTCGAGCTCCCCGAGCGGTAAGGCGTTTGGCAGATCGCGTTTGTTCCACTGAAACACCAGCGGCATCTCGCGAAGACGGAGTCCCTGGCGTTTCAGATTGTCTTCCAGATTCTGAAAGCTCTCCTGGTTCGCATCCAGCGCATAGTCCTGACTATCTGCGACGAAGACCACGCCGTCGGCGCCCTTGAGCACCAGCTGACGGGTCGAGTTGTAATAGACCTGGCCGGGCACCGTGTACAACTGCAGCTTGGTGCGCATGCCACGGATCTTGCCCAGATCGAGTGGAAGGAAATCGAAGAAGAGCGTCCGGTCGGTCTTCGTGGCCAGCGACAGCATCTTGCTTTTGTTGTTCGAAGGCAGCGAGTCGTACACGAACTGGAGGTTCGTGGTCTTACCGCAGAGGCCGGGGCCGTAGTAGACGACCTTCGCGGTGATCTCTTTGGTCGCGTAGTTGAATAGGACCATCGGACGTTCGAGATTATCGAAGGGCTCACGGCATGTCAATGAATGGTGGGAGGGAAACGAGCGCGTGGAAAGAACAAGAATCGAATTGTGAAGTTTGAATTTTGTCTCAATTTACAATTCAAAATTCACACTGCAACATTCAAAATTCGTCTCTTTTCTCCGCTGCGAGCCTGCAGAAGGCCCCTCACCCGAGAAACTCAGACGACTTTTTCGAAGGTGCGTCAGGAAATTACACTATCCCTTCCGGTTGTCCTACAATTCCCCTCTGTTCTTTCACAATCGAATGTGAGCTGGTGCGAGCGCGTGCTCGCAAGGGAAGTCGGTGAGAACCCGACGCGGCCCCCGCCACTGTAACCGACGACGAATCGTGTCTTGGTCCCTTCCACAGGGACCCCCACTGCGCAAGCGGGAAGGGAGACACGAAGAGAGAGACTCGGAAGCCAGGAGACCGACCAGCGCACCCATGCAGTTTGTTCCTCCGGGGCGCGGGGAGCGGTTGATGGCTCCTCGCGGACTCGTCGCTCGCTTCGGAGGGAAGCGAAAGGGGTCGTCCAATGTCGAAGTTCTCCCGCCTCATTGTCTTTTTACTGTTCCTTTTCCCCCTCACACTCCGCGCCCAGGAACTTCTTCCGCCCGCCATCGAGGCGAAGGACGAGATTGTGGTCACAGCCTCAGCTGTGCCCGAACCGATCGGCAGCTCACCGGCGGCAACAACAGTCGTCACGAAGGCCGATATGGAGCGCCGTGAGGCCCGTGACATCGCCGATGTTCTCCGGGAAGTGCCGGGTCTGGAGCTCTCGCGCAGCGGCTCGGCTGGTAAGAGCACCACGCTCTTCACCCGCGGCGCGAACTCGACGCAGACGCTGGTACTGTGGAATGGCGTCAAGCTCAACAACCCTTACTTTTCCGGCTACGACTGGGGACGCTTCTCGACTGCGGGCGTCGACCGGGTCGAAATCGTGCGGGGGCCCTTCTCGGCACTCTACGGCTCCGACGCCATGGGTGGAGTCGTAAATATATTGACCACACCAGCGCAGTCCGGTTTCTCGGCGAACGTTCAGGGCGGAGGCAACGGGTTGTTCCACTCCGCTCTCGAGGGTAGCTGGAAAAGGGGCCCGCTGTCGGTGGATGGCGCGTATGTCCATCGCAAGGACGATGGCTTCTCACGGAACGACGATCTGTCGCAAGACTCCGGCAACGTCGGCCTGCATTTCGCCCAGGGAAATGTTCAGGCCGGCTTGCTGGCCCGATATGACCGTTACGATCTCGGTATTCCCTTCAACCTCAACGGTACTGCCTCGGCGCTCGTTCCCAGCCTGCGACGAAGACAGAACGGAGACGAATGGCAGATCGATGCTCCCTTCGTCGTCACGGTCGGGCGATTTCAGATGAACGCCTCACTTTCAGACAATCGGCATCTCGATGACTTCGTCGATCCCGAAGATCCTTTTGGATCGACATTCTCATCGACCCGTTCCAATACCTACCGAGGGGCCTGGCGGGCGCAGACGCAGACGGCTGCGGGCCTGCTGATCGGGGGAGTCGAATACGAGACTGCAAAGGTAAAGGACGCTTCGAACTTCGGCCCGTCGGTAGACGGGCACTCGCGACGCGCCACCTCGATCTTTTTCGAGGACAGATATTCACGCCAGCTGTCGTCGAGTGCACGTCTGGAGCTGAGTGTCGGCGCACGGAACGATGATTTTTCCAGCTTCGGCAGTGAGCTTTCTCCACGTTTTGGTGCGGCCCTCGTGGCCGGTACGAACAAGTGGCGTGCCGGATACGGTCACGCCTTCCGAGCGCCGTCGATCGGAGAGCTCTATTTCCCCTTCGCCGGAAATCCCGATCTGGACCCCGAGAAGAGCCGCAGCTTCGAGATCGGGTACGACCATTACTTCAGGAGTTCCTCGGCATCCGTGACCCTGTTCCACAACAAGTTCGACAACCTCATCGTCTTCGACAACGCTCGCTTCTCCTTTCAGAATACGGGGCGTGCCACGACGCAGGGACTGGAGCTCGGTCTCGACGGCGCCATCACCGATCATTTCCGCGGCGCTCTGTCCTACACCTGGCTCGATACCAACCAGCCCGATACCGGAAAGTCCCTCTTACGGCGTCCCCGGAACTCAGGATCGCTGAGCTTTTTCTACGATCTCGGCGGTCTGGCGACCGGACTGGTCGTTCTTCGCAGCGGCGACCGTGCCGACGTTCTTCCCATCGCTCCTTT
The DNA here is from genome assembly GCA_035544835.1 of Thermoanaerobaculia bacterium. GTDB lineage: Bacteria > Acidobacteriota > Thermoanaerobaculia > Gp7-AA8 > Gp7-AA8 > DASZZV01. The sequence goes on along the minus strand of DASZZV010000204.1, from coordinate 721 downwards.
CTCGCGCGCTTTGAACCGCGCCTATACGACGGTCGACTGGAACCTGCAGTATCGGGCGGGCGGAGTGACCCCTTACCTAAAGCTCGAGAACCTGACCGACGCACGATACGAAGAAGTCCTCGGCTATCGCTCTCCCGGTCGCCGGGCGCTGATAGGATTACGTTTCGCGCTGCGGTGAATTGAAAGTGCAGGCGGAGGTGGACTGATGACGACCGACAAGCCGAGCAAGAACGAAGATGAGTACTTCACCAGGGTGGAACTGGAGCGGAAGAAACAGTGGGAGAAAGAGCGGATGGCCAGGCTCTCCCTTGAAGAGAAGGAGAAACTGAAGGATCTTCACTACATGAAGTGCCCGAAGTGCGGGATGGACCTGGAACGAGTCACGATCGAAGGTGTTTCAGTCGAGCATTGTGTCTCCTGCAGCGGGATCTTCCTCGAGCAGGGAGAGCTCGAAACGATCCTCAAGCATCACGAAGCTCATGGCGGTTTTCATCGCGTGCTCTCGATCTTCCGCAGTTAGCGCGCTGTTCTGCCCTTGCTGTTAAGACACTTCCAGTATTTACGCGGGTTTACCGAGCTCTGTCATCCTGAGCGATTGACCGCGGAGCGCGGCGTCTGAGTGAAAGAAACCAGGGTGTCATCCCGAGCGTCGAGCGAGGGATCTGGGAGGGGGCCTTGCGGTGTGGAGTCTTGGAGCTCTCTTACGATTGTGCGAGGCGCC
>DASZZV010000203.1:0-6924 GCA_035544835.1 Thermoanaerobaculia bacterium | reverse complement strand
CGAGCGAGGGATCTGGGCGGGGGACTCGACCCTTCGGCGCCTCGCACAATCGTAAGAGAGCTCCAAGACTCCACACCGCAAGGCCCCCTCCCAGATCCCTCGCTCGACGCTCGGGATGACACCCTGGTTTCTTTCACTCAGCCGCGCTCCGCGGTCAATCGCTCAGAATGACGACCACCTTGTGTCATCGTTCCTTTCACGACGTTCGCGTCCTTCCGCGGCTCTTAAGAAATCCCTGTATTTACGCGGGTTCCCCGATGTGTCATCCCGAGCCGCAGCGAGGGATCTGGGCGGGGGCCCTTCCATCGTGGTGCTCGCAACATTTTCGATTGCCATGGGTCTAAGGCCCCCGCCCAGATCCCTCGCTGCGGCTCGGGATGACACCCACTCAGTTTCTTTTCTCAGTGGCAGCGCGCACGCTGTCCCCGGCTCGGGATGACACGTTGTCTGCCTCTCTTTCTCAATTCTCAATTCGCTTCACTTCTTATACGTGACACGCCAGATTGTGGACGCACCATCGTCGGAGACCAGGAGAGATCCGTCGGCCAGAACGAGCAACCCGACGGGACGCCCCCAGACTCGCCTGTCCTTCTCGCCCGTCATCCAGCCGGTCAGGAAATCATCGTATCCGCCAGCCGGCTTGCCGTTGCGAAACGGGATCCGAATGATCTTGTACCCGGTCTTGTTCGAGCGATTCCAGGAGCCGTGCAACGCCACGAAGGCATCGCCGTTGTATTTCGCCGGAAACATCTTCCCCTGATAGAAAGCGATCCCCAGAGCGGCGGAGTGAGCCTGAATGAGTACATCGGGAACAAGGGTCTTCTGCACGAGATCGGGTCGCTTGCCACGGTGACGCGGGTCCTCGTGCGGCCCGGTGTAAGCGTAGGGCCAGCCGAAAAATGCACCGGCGTGAACCGAGGTTGCGTAGTCGGGCGGAAGATCATCGCCCAGACCGTCGCGTTCGTTGACTGCTGTCCACACCTCCTTCGCAGCCGGGTTCCAGGCGAGACCAACCGGATTTCGGATTCCGGAAGCGAAGACATGTCCCCCCGACCCGTCGGGGTTGTATTCACTGATCGCCGCCCTGATGGGCGGCTCCCCCAGATCGACATTCGAATCCGAACCGACCGAGACGTAAAGCTGCGACCCATCCGGCGAGAACAGAAGATTCCTCGTCCAGTGCCCGCCCCCCGGGAGGTTGATGATTCTCTCGGGAGGCGCCGTTGCCCTGGTTTGTCCGGTCGCGTAGCGAAAGCGGACAACTCCGTCGGTGTTTCCCACATAGAAATAGCCGGCGTGGAAGGCCAGGCCGAACGGCTGGTGCAAGCCGGTGGCAAAGATCAGATGCAGCTCGGCGATGCCATCGTGATTGGCGTCGCGGAACAGGTGGATGATCCCCGCCGATCCGTCCGATACGAAGACATCGCCGTTCGGCGCCAGGGTCATCATGCGCGGCTCATCCATCCCTGACGACGCCCATACCCGCGCTTCAAAGCCTGGAGGCAGGGTGAGAAGAGCGCCGCTCGGGCGCCTGACCACGAAGCCCACGCTCGTCGCAGAAGGCGTGGCATACGGGCGGGGAAGGTTTGCAGCGCTGATCTCGTAATGCCGCAGCCCCGACGTCGCCGACTCCGCAACAGGCGAGCAGGAGATCATCAAAGCCGTGAGCGACAGCAGTCGCAACGCCCGTAGGGGTAACCACATTCTCTCCACGTCTTCCGAGGATGCCTGAATGATGCCGAGGCGTGTGGAAACAAACGGAGACCGACTTTTGCCAACCCTCGTTATAGAATCTGCACCTAATCCTAAAAACCGATCCTGTACCAACTTCTGGCGTTCCCACACCAAAGTGAGGAGAAGAGATGGCTGAGAATTCGATGGAGCAGACCTGTATCAACACCATCCGCACGTTATCGATGGATGCAGTGCAGAAGGCAAACTCCGGGCATCCGGGAACGGCGATGGCGATGGCGCCAGTCGTCTATACGCTCTGGCAGCACTTCCTCGACTTCGACCCCGAGGATCCGATCTGGCCGAACCGCGACCGCTTTGTGCTGTCGATCGGTCACGCCTCGATGCTGCTCTACTCGATGCTTCATCTGACTGGCGTCAAGACAGTCAACCCGAAGTACGAGACGCTGGGTGAGCCCTCGGTCACCCTCGACGACATCAAGAAGTTTCGCCAGCTCGACAGCAAGTGCCCGGGCCACCCCGAATACCGCTGGACCTCGGGTGTCGAGACGACCACCGGACCCTTAGGTCAGGGTGTCGCCACCAGCGTCGGCATGGCCATCGCCAGCAAGTGGATGGGCGCTCATTTCAACAAGCCTGGCTACGACATGATCGATTACGACGTCTTCTCCGTGTGTGGAGACGGCTGCATGATGGAAGGGGTTCAGAGCGAGGCCGCCTCTCTGGCCGGACATCTGAAGCTCTCCAATCTCTGCTGGATCTACGACAACAACAAGATCACGATTGAGGGCAACACCTCGTGGTCTTTCTCCGAAGATGTGGCCACGCGTTTCATCGCCTATGGGTGGAACGTCACGCGGGTTGGCGATGCCAACGATATCGAGGTACTAAAGCGCGCCTTCAACACTTTCCGCAAGACCAGCGATCGACCAACCCTGATTATCGTCGACAGTCACATCGCCTGGGGCTCGCCGAACAAGCAGGACACCCATTCCGCACACGGTGAACCGCTCGGCGAGGAAGAAATCAGACTCACCAAGAAAGCCTACGGCTGGCCGGAGAATGAGAAGTTCCTCGTGCCCGATGGCGTTCAGGACGAATTCAAGAAGGTCCTGGGAAAACGCGGTCGCGAAGCCCGCGATGCCTGGATGCAGAAGTTCGAGGGATACAAGAAAGAGTATCCGGAGCTGGCCGACCATCTCATGAAGATCCAGCGCCGCGAGCTTCCTGACAATTGGGACAAGGACCTGCCGGTGTTTCCGACCGACGCCAAGGGCCTGGCCGGACGCGACGCCTCGGCCAAGATTCTCAACGCCCTCGCCAAAAACGTTCCATGGCTGGTCGGTGGCTCAGCCGATCTCGCTCCCTCCACCAAGACGCGGCTCACGTTTGAAGGTGCCGGAGATTTTCTGGCAGAGACACCGGGTGGACGCAACTTCCACTTCGGAATCCGCGAGAACGCCATGGGCTCGATCATGAACGGAATGGCACTCACAAAGCTTCGTGTGTACGGTTCGGGGTTCCTGATCTTCAGTGACTACGGCCGTCCCGCCATCCGGCTCGCCGCCATTATGGAGCTGCCCGTCACCTATATCTTCACGCACGACTCCATCGGCGTCGGTGAAGATGGTCCGACCCATCAGCCCATTGAGCAACTGGCTTCCCTCCGCGCCATCCCCGGCCTCATCACCATGCGTCCCGGCGACTCCAACGAGTGCCTCGAGGCCTGGAAATTCATCATGCAGGAAAAGCATGAGCCGGTTGCACTGATCCTGACTCGCCAGGCTCTGCCGACTCTTGACCGCACGAAGTATGGTGCGGCGGCCGGAACAATAAAGGGTGCCTACATCCTTGCCGATTCGGAAGATGGGAAGCCCGATGTCATTCTCATGGGCACCGGCAGCGAGGTATCACTCTGCGTTGACGCCCACGAGGTACTGAAGAAAGAAGGGATTAAATCCCGCGTCGTCAGCATGCCGTCGTGGGAGCTCTTCGAGAAACAGGACGAGGCCTATCGCGACCAGGTCCTTCCTCCTCACATCACCGGGCGTGTCTCCGTCGAGCAGGCCTCTACGTTCGGCTGGGGTCGCTACCTCGGTCTCACCGGCGGCCGAGTCGGTATGAAGACCTTCGGTGCCTCTGCACCGTTGGTCGAGTTGCAGAAGAAGTTCGGATTCACCCTGGACAACGTGGTGGCCGAGGCCAAGAAGCAGCTCGACAAGAGCGGCAAGAAGGCGACGGCGTAGTACTAGATGTTAGATGTTAGAAATAAATCGAGAGGCGACCGAAAGGTCGCCTCTTTTTGTCCCCACCTCGTAGGGGCGCGCAGAGCTCGCCGACACCCCGCAATCGAACACTAAAACAAGATTCAACACGCGCTTCTGTATCTTTACTTTCTCAATTCTCAATTCCCAATTCTCAATTGTCTTCACCGGAGGCTTCGTGAAACGTTTCGCAGCAATCGCCACGCTTATTTTCGCCTCGTTCCTCTCGGCGCAGCAGACAGCTCCTAAGCAGTACGTCATCAAGGCGGCGCGCATGTTCGACAGCAATGCCGGCGTGATCGTGTCGAATGCCGTCGTCATCGTTGCCGGAAACGAGATCGTTGCAGCGGGGCCGAACGTGACGATCCCGCAGGGTGCGCAGATGATCGACCTGGGCGACGCGACGATCCTGCCGGGTTTCATCGACGCGCACGTTCACCTCACCGAAGAGTCGTCCGAGAACTGGTATCGAGATTTTCAGCAGAGAGTGCTGCGGCTGCCAGCGGAACAGGCTCATTACGCAGCAATGTACGCCCGCCGAGTGCTCGAGGCCGGTTTCACTACGGTTCGTAACGTCGGCGCTCATGACTATCAGGACATCGGTCTCCGCAACGCCATCAACGCCGGCGTAGCAATCGGTCCGCGCATGCTTGTTTCCGGCTACGCCATAGGAGCAACCGGCGGACACACTGACGACTATCCCTTTCCCGCCGATCGAGTGGCCCCCGGCGGCCCTCGTCTCGGCGTCTGCAACGGCCCCGATGAATGCCGGGCCGCTGTTCGCTACCAGATCAAGTACGGCGCCGACCTCATCAAGTTCATGCCCTCCGGGGGCGTACTCTCGTTATCCGATCCGGTTGATGCCCCGGAACTGTCGCAGGGGGAGATGAATGCCATCGTCGAGGAGGCGCACAACTGGGGCAGGAAGGTCGCCGCACACTGCCACGGTGACATCGCCGGAAAGATGGCCGTGAATGCCGGTGTCGACTCCATCGAGCACGGATCTTTCCTCACTCCGGCGACGCTGACCCTGATGAAAGAGAAGGGGGTCTACCTGGTGCCGACGCTGCTTGCCGGCGAGTACACCGGCGGCAAACTCGATCGCTTCCCGGCGGTGATTCAGGTCAAAGCGAAGGCGGCCTTCGGCGCCAGAGCGGAGATGTTTCGGAATGCCATGAAAATCGGGGTGAAGATCGCTTTCGGTACCGACTCGGCCGTCTCGCCCCACGGCATCAACGCTCAGGAGTTCGGCTTGATGACACAGCTCGGCATGTCCCCCGTCAACGCCCTCCGCGCCGGAACCACCGTCGCCGCCGCCCTTCTCGGCATGACCGACCGTGTCGGCAGCCTCGAAAAAGGCAAGTTCGCCGACATCGTCGCAGTCCCTGGAAATCCGCTGACCGACATTCACCAGACCGAGCACGTGATCTTCGTGATGAAAGACGGAGCAGTCATCAAGAAACCGTAGACATGACCCCGGCGCGGGTGGACCGTTTGTCGTAGCGTAGGGGCGCGCCGACACCTTGGTGGCTTCATCGCGAAGGGTATCGGCACGCTTTGCGCGCCCCTACGACCGAGGGGTTACTGCACCCCTTCCTTGAACGGGATCAGCGGATCGATATCGACCGGCAGATCACTGGCCGCCTCGAGTGCCGTATGAAGCTCAGCCGGCATCTTGTCGTACTTCGCGAACCAGGCCTCGGCGCGTGCTCGGTCGCCGGTGGCCTCGATCTCCAGGAGCTCTTTGGCTAGCCGGGCGATCGCATCGGGCATCTTCCCGTAATCGACGACATATCTTCCGCCGGCGTCCCGCGTGATCGCCCCCTGCTCGGCCAGGAAGTTGAACTCCATCATCTCGGCGCGACCGTGCGCCTCTCCGGTTCCGAAACGGACGGTGCGAAAGATACTGGCGACATAAGACGCGTAGTACTCCTCGAGACGCTCCTTCGGTAGCGCACCGTGGTCGACGAGCCACTTCAGACCGTACATGCCGCCAACATCGGCCTTGGCTTCCTCCAGGCCGGAGTACGTCGAGCCTATCGCCTCCCGAATGTCCATCTGCTTTCCATTCACGCGGGCGAAGGCCGGTCCGAGGCCGTGAAACATTTCGTGGAGAATCACGGCCGTGAGAATGCCATCCGCCGAAGCCTGGGCCGCTTGATTTGGTCGCATGACTCTGGCTGCCACGGGAAGAATCACGTAATTGACGCGGGCATCCATGTAGTTCTTGAAGAAGATCTTCTTGCTGCCGACTTTCTCGTGGATCCGAGGATCGTTGGGAAGGTTGTCCGCCGCGGCCTGATAGCCGTGCCGGAGATCGCCACCTCGGAATGGAGTGTCCATCACCTCCATCGGCGAAGCCTTCCCCTTCTTCGACGGCAGGTCCTCGCGGCTCAGCGGGAGGTCATCCTGAATCTCAGGGATATGTTTCTGGAACAGAGCCAGTTTCCTGCTCTCGGTCTCATTCCTCACGAGCACCGCGGCGCCATAGGACGTCTTCACACCCAGCAGGTCGTCCAGGTAGGTTTCGTACGGCGCGAAGATGATATCGATCTTCGGGTTATCCAGCTTCACCCAGGCAAGGTCGCTGGGATAGTAGTCGTCGGTCAGAAGTGCGCCGGCACGAAGCCGGAGAAATTTCGCGAAGGCGGCGTCATCGGAGAATGATGCCGCGCGCCGGAGGTGCGACGCGGCCGCGGTCAGCCAGGGGCGGTACTTCACATGGTAAGGCGTCGTCGTCAGATGACTCAGGTCTCCGGAGACGACGGTGCGCTCGTCGTAGATGGCTTTTTTCTGTTCCGGGTGCTTTGCGACATAAGCCTCGATCTGGTCGCGCGTGATTCCTACCGGGTACAAGGATCTTCCCTTCGGCATGGGGTCGGTGCCAATGAAGGGCTTGTTCTCATCCACGAGGTTGTACCGACTGCCATTGATCCATATGAAGTGCGCCAGGGCCTTCTCGGCGGGA
>DASZZV010000202.1:0-4138 GCA_035544835.1 Thermoanaerobaculia bacterium | reverse complement strand
GCGCTCGACGCCCTCGAGGAGCAGATGAGGCGATCGCCAGGCAACGCCCAGGTCGCTCTGTCGATGGCCACGATCCTTCTGGAGTTGAAGCGTTTCGACGATGCTCGCAAACATGCTGAGATCGCGCTGGCCTCAGCCCCCGCCTTCGCCTCGGAGCTACTCGCGCAAATTGCGTTGTCAGAAGGAAATCTCACAGAGGCGGAAAGGCAGGCCAATGCAGGCCTCGCATTGGATCCTCGCCGCGTCCAGTCTCTGATGGTCTTGTCTCAGGTCCGCGATCGTCAGGGGCGCTTTGATGAAGAGCTTGCGCTGCTCGACCGATCGCTCTCCACCGTCCAGACCTATCGGCTGCCGGCGATTCGAGAGTTACAGTTCCGGCGTGGGCAAGCGCTGCTGCAATTGAGGCGTGCCGGCGAGGCAGAGGCGGCCTTTCGTGCCGAGACAGAGAGCTTTGCAGACAATCTCGACGCATGGGCGAGTCTCGCGCTGGTCATGGGAACGCAGGGTCGCAAGCTCGACGCACGAGCGGTGCTCGAGGCAGCGATGAAGCGGAATCCCGGTTCGAGCATGCGCGAGCTGGCGGTCGAATCGCTGCACATGATGGGAGATGCCGAGGGGATCCGTCTGCTGTCGGGCGTCCGATAGGGGAGGCTGCGTCGCATCAGCGTCCGAAAATTTGGCGCTCCTATTCAAGACCTTGAATACGGAAGCGGTGTGCGCGCTGTAATCCAGGCGTAACTCACTGAGTTTGTGGCGACTTAGCAGGATCGACGATCTGGGCAAAATTCTGCAGTTGTCTCGTACACGAACTTCTCGATCCCGTTCCCTTTTTGTGGGGTCGATGTAACTTGATTGAAAAAAACTAATCATGGGATATCCTCTGGCATTTTCTCAGAGTTCAATAGGTCAACATTGTTTTCCGGCCGCGATTGATTTTCTTGCGAAGAGGTTTCGCGACTCGATCGAAGCCAACCAGCAATTCAATCCTAGGAGGGATGAATATGAAGGTTTTGCACCGCTCTGTTTTTCTTTTTGCGGTAATCCTGCTGATCGTCGGCGCGGCGTTCGGTCAGGGTACGACTGGCGCGCTGAACGGGACCGTGGAGCAAGGGGGCGCTCCGCTGCCTGGCGCCACCATTACCATTACGTCTCCAGCTCTGCAGGGATCGCGAGCTGCCATCTCGAATGTTAACGGTGATTTCAATTTCGTCGCGCTTCCTCCCGGCGACTACAGCGTGAAGTTCGAAATGGAAGGCATGTCACCGCTCTCCAAGACCACTCACGTTGGTCTTGCACGCACAGAGCGTGTCAACGCGGAGATGAAGCTTTCGGCGATCTCGGAAGCGATCACCGTCACGGCCTCGGCTCCAGCGGTTCTCGAGAGCACGGAAGTCCAGGCTAACTACACCCAGAAACTGGTCGAGGATCTTCCGATTCCGCGGACCATTCAGGGTGCCGTGCAGCTCGCTCCCGGTGTTACCGCCACCGGTCCCGGTGGCGCTGCAGTCGTTGGTGGAGGCTATGCCTACGACACTCTCTACCTCATCAACGGCGCAGTTACGAATGAGAACGTTCGTGGGCAAACCCAGAACCTCTTCATCGAGGACGCCGTTCAGGAAACCACGATTCTGACGGGTGCCATCTCGGCTGAGTATGGCCGCTTTTCCGGCGGTGTCGTTTCGGCCATCACCAAGTCGGGAGGCAACCAGTTCTCGGGCAGCTTCCGAGACAGCTTGACTAACCCGTCATGGGACAAGACCACGCCGTTTGGCGAACCCAACCAGAAGAGTGCGCTCAACCAGGTTTACGAAGCGACCCTCGGTGGCCGCATCATCAGGGACCGTCTCTGGTTCTTCGGTGCAGGCCGCAAGTTTGCCCGGAATTCTCCCGCGTTCTTCACCAACAGCACCATCTCGCAGCCCACCAATGTCAACACCGACAAACGGTATGAAGGCAAGCTGACCGGCCAGATTACGCAGAAGCACAGCCTCGTCGCTTCATATCTGGACAATCCGAACAACGACACCGTCTACTGCCCATTCGGCTGCTTCGAGTCATCGGCCATCGATCTCAATGGACGTTCGACTCCGAGCAAACTTCGAACGGCCCACTACAACGGAATCATCACCTCGAACTTCCTCGTCGAGGGAGGCTACTCAGCCCGCAGGCTCACCTTCCATGGTGGCGGCGGCGATCACATCACCAAGAACCTCAACGACGCACGCGACATCGCCCTCGGAACGGCCGCCTTTGACTACGACAACACCGGCGCAGGCTGGGGTGCTCCGGTCTTCTGCGGACCGTGCGACGACAAGATTCGCGAGAACAAGTATTACCAGATCAAAGGCACCTACTACGCCGCCACCAAGGCAATCGGCACGCACAACGTGGTTCTCGGCTACGAGAACTTCGCCGAGTCGCGGAAAGAGAACAACTTCCAGTCAGGATCGAACTTCCTGATCTACACGCACCACGATTCGCCGGAGTTTGATTCCGCCGGCGTGCTCAGGCCTGTCATCACCGCTGGCGATGAGATCGTCTACACCCCGGTGCCAACACTCTCCATCAAGAAAGGGTCGGACTTTGTAACCAAGTCGGTTTTCGCCAACGACAAGTGGGATTTTGGCTCGCACCTCAGCTTCAACATCGGTGCCCGCTACGACAAGAATGACGGGGTTGACAGCGCCGGCAACCCGGTCTCCAAGGACAGCAATATCAGCCCCCGCCTCGGCGTCATCTATGACATCGCCGGCGATGGTCGTTTCAAGGTGAACGCCAGTTACAGTAAGTATGTCTCCAAGATTGCAGAAACCATCGGCGGTGCCGGCGGCGGCGGCAATCCCTGGTACATCTATTACGAATACGACGGTCCCGACATCGGTGGTGTCGGATCGGGGCTGGATTCCTTCGGCGTACTGACTAGGACGTTCCAGTACCTGATCAACCAGGGCGGACTCGGTGCGTCACAGCTCATCACCCACGCCAAGGTCCCTGGCTTCAATACACGATTCGACGGCAGCCTGAAGTCGCCGAACGTCGACGAGTTTACCGTCGGCGTCGGTACCCAGCTCGGTCAGAAGGGTCTCATCAGGGCCGACTATATCGACCGGAAATGGAACAACTTCTACGGCACGTTCACTCGCCCGCATGACCAGGTCGCGAACCCCATCACCAAGGTCGATTTTCTCGATGTCGTCGAGACGGCGAACACCAGCAACCTCGAGCGCACCTATCGGGCCGTCGAGCTGCAGGGCAGCTACCACCTCGCCGACCACCTCAACCTCGGTGGGAATTACACTTACTCGCAGGCCAAGGGTAATACCGTTGGCGAGTCGACGGGCCTGGGCGGCTTTGCTGACCCGATCAATCAGTACAGGGAGTTCAAGGCCTTTGATCGCAACAATCCGTCGGGATTTCTGCCGAACGACCAGACCCACAAGCTTCGCCTGTGGGCCGGGTATGACCTCGGCATTGGTTTCCTCGGCAATCTGAACGTGAGCGTGCTCGAGCGCTTCGACTCCGCTACGCCGTATTCGGCGGCGGCCAACGTGTCGGTCAACAACTCAGCGAACCGATACGTCACCAACCCCGGCTACGCCACTGCTCCCACTAGCGCGTTGTACTACTTCAGCGACCGCGGCGCGTTTCGCTGGGAAAAGGTCACGGCGACGGATCTGGCCCTCAACTGGGGTCTGCCCATCTTCAAGACGGCCAACTTCTTCGTTCAGGGCGAGCTGCTGAACGCCTTCAACGAGAGCGCCCAGACCAATGGAAACACAACCGTCACCGTCATTAGAACGGCCCGCAAGAATTTCAATCCCTTCACCACGACACCGGTCGAGGGTGTGGATTGGAAGAAGGGCGCGAACTTTGGCAAGCCCCGGAGCTCGGCTGACTTCCAGACGCCTCTCACGTACAGAGTCTCGCTGGGCGTTCGCTTCTAAGCCCTTTTCATCTCATTTGAAATCGAAAGGCCCCGGTTCGCACCGGGGCCTTTTTTTTGAATTTGAATTTGAATTTGGAATTGAGAATTGGGGAATTGAGAATTAGAGAACCGAAGTCCGCGCACAATGCGTGTCCCCTATCACGGGGACAGATCCGCGTCATCCATCTCACCACCGACGTTCGCGTCGTTCCC
>DASZZV010000201.1:0-2162 GCA_035544835.1 Thermoanaerobaculia bacterium | reverse complement strand
GAAGAAACGACAAGAAGAATCTGTAGATGAATCAAACCTCAAAGAAACGGCCCACATCGGCCGCCACAACCATCAAAACTCCGAGCGACTGTTACCCATGTCTCCGGATCGAAGTGTTACCTATGTTCCAGGTTAAACACGCAGCGGCGGGTGAGGGGCGTTACGTTGACGCTGTCTGAGGTTTGAACGCGAAAAACAAAGACCCGCGCTATCGTGCCCTCGCACGCTATCGCGAGACTGTTACGCCCCTCACCCCGCGCTGCGGCGCGACCCTCTCCCCGCGGGGGGAGAGGGGAGACAAAGAATCTACTGCAGCTTTTTTTTGTAAGTCGTTGCTCGCAACAAAAGCGAGAGCCTACCGAATCACGGTAAGATCCGCGATCGATGTTTACCGGACTCATTCAGCAAACTGGCCGTGTACGTGCCTTCGAGCGGATCGGAGACGGAGCACGCCTCACCGTCGCGACGGACGGAGTCTCCGGCTGGAAGCGCGGCGAGAGCGTGGCCATCAACGGGGTCTGCCTCACCGTGTTTCCCGCGAGCGATTCCTTCGCCGCTGACCTCTCGGCCGAAACGTTGAGCCTGACCACGCTCGCGAACCTGGCTGAAGGGACCATCGTCAATGTCGAGCGCGCCATGACGCTGTCCGACCGGCTCGGTGGACACCTGGTTCAAGGGCACGTCGACGCCACGGGAACACTTTTATCAGTCGACGCCTCAGGCGACTTCGCAGAGTACCGGTGGTCCTACCCTGCCGAGCATCAGTACCTGCTCGTTTCCAAAGGCTCAATCGCCGTCGACGGCGTCTCCCTGACCGTCGTCGGACCGGATCAACACTCATTCGGTGCCGCACTCATTCCGGAGACGCTGGCCAGAACCAATCTCGGATCCGCGAACGTCGGGGATCCGGTGAACCTCGAGTTCGATATCATTGCCAAGTATGCCGCACGGATGTTGCGGGCATACCTACCAACTCAGTGATCCGCTACCTCGAGACCATCCCGCTCCGAGTCGAGCACAGCGATGCGCCACAGTTTCCGTTCTGGCAGGCCACGCTGATCGCACCGTACAGCGCCAGGCGTGCCGAGCCGATCTCAATCGATTACAAGGCACTCATGGGAGTCCCAGGCCGCGCCGAGGCATCCTATACACGCGACGTCGTCGACCAGCTGGAGCGCCAGAAGAAACTCGCCCCACCCTGGTTGATCGACGCCACGGAGGCAGCCGAGAAACTCTACTCGCGCGGCGCGTCGGCTCTCGACTTTGCGCGGGTCTCACAATTCGAGACTCTGCTTCTGCTCTCGACCGACGGAAGCATCCCCTCGTCGCCTCCCCCATCGCTCGCTCCCGCTTCCTCCTCCATCGCTCTGTGCGCCTGGCCCGTCGACGAGCAGGTCCTCGAAAGCCATAGCCGGAAACTGCAGGCAGGTGAGTTCCGGTGGGGAATGGTCGTCCCGATTTTTTTTCCCCTCACTACCGATCTGGCCATGCTCGAACGGCTGGCTGATCTCGCGGTTCGATACGGTGCTGAGTTTCTGGCGGCTGTTCCAATCGACATCGATCCTCAAGCCAAAAGCAGCCTCGCCGAGACCATCCACGATGACGATGCCTACCAGACTCTTTTTCATTCTGACCTGGAGGCGGTCACGATCGCGACCGAGCGGCACGTCGCCGACCTGGCAAAAGCTCGCCGTCTCTTCGATCACGTTCGACTGCCGCATGCCTCGGAGAAGAGCAACTGGAACGCCGCGGTGCTGCTCGCGCTGGCCGGTACGCGACTGCTGCGGATGCGACGAGCGGCCGAGCTGGGATGGGATCTCCTCCGTTCGTCGCGGATCGTGGCGCAATTGAGAAAACCGCTGGAAAGGATCGCTGAAGCGGCGAGCCTGTCGATCATCGAGGGACTCGATGAAGTCGCCGTGAGATCGCTGGAGGCGTGGGTGCGCGGAGGGGAGCCTGCGGAGCTGGACGCGATCGACGCCGAGTGGCGGCTACGACGAGATCAGGCGGAGTAAGGCAGAGCCGTTGCTGTCATCCCGAGCGATTGACCGCGGAGCGCGGCGTCTGAGTGAAAGAAACCAGGGTGTCATCCCGAGCGTCGAGCGAGGGATCTGGGAGGGGGCCTTGCGGTGTGGAGTCTTGGAGCTCTCTTACGATTGTGC
>DASZZV010000200.1:0-3477 GCA_035544835.1 Thermoanaerobaculia bacterium | reverse complement strand
TATTTAGGCCGGTTTGCGGAGGTGTCATCCCGAGCGTCGAGCGAGGGATCTGGGCGGGGGACTCGACCCTTCGGCGCCTCGCACAATCGTAAGAGAGCTCCAAGACTCCACACCGCAAGGCCCCCGCCCAGATCCCTCGCTGCGGCTCGGGATGACACCCACTCAGTTTCTTTTCTCAGTGGCAGCGCGCACGCTGTCCCCGGCTCGGGATGACACCCGCTCAGTTTCTTTTCTCGGTGGCAGCGCGCACGCTGTCCCCGGCCCAGGATGACAACGCTTTTCCTCGACCCGTAAACCCGCGTCTATACTCTGTCATATGCCTTTTCTCTGTCCGCGGTGCAACGGCGAGATTGCGCCGGGGCTGAAGGCATGTCCCTCCTGTCGTGAGCAGGTGACGGATTTTCTCCGGACCTGGTCTCAGCAACCGCTCGACGGAAAATACCACCTCGTCTCACTCATCGGCGTCGGCGGGATGGGCGAGGTCTACAAGGCGCAGCACATTCATCTTCAGGCCTCGCGCGTCATCAAGACCATGCGACCGCACATCGAGAGTGACCTCGATGCTCACGATCGCTTCATCCGCGAGGCGCGGATGGCCACGAGGATTCAGCATCCCAACGTGGCCGCGCTTTTTGATTTCTCGGTGCTGGCCGACGGTACCTGCTACATGGTCTGGGAGTACATCGACGGGGTGAACCTGCAGCGGTTCGTCAGAGACCGGGGCTTCCTCTCGCCTCAACTCGCCGTCCGTCTGGCCATCGAGGCGCTTCGCGGGCTCGAGTCGGTTCACCGCGCCGGCATCATTCACCGGGACATCAGCCCCGAAAACCTGATGGTCGCCCGCGATGAGGCCGGGGAAGAGCACGTCAAGATCATCGATCTCGGTGTTGCCAAGTCCAACGAAGCCGAAGAGGGATTGACGAAGACCGGCATCTTCGTCGGTAAGTTGAAATACGCCTCGCCCGAGCAGCTCGGGGTTCTCAAAGCGGGTGAACGCGTCGACGCTCGCTCGGACATCTACTCCTTCGGACTCGTGCTGTACGAAATGCTGACCGGGGTACCGCCCTTTCAAGCGGAGACGCCCCATCACTATCTGATCATGCACACGCAGAAGCAGCCGGCGCCGCTGCAGATCACCAATCCGAACGTGCGGGCCTCGGCTCCTCTGGAGAGTCTGCTATTCCGCGCGCTGGAGAAAGACCGGAACAAACGCTTCGCTTCGGCTCATGATTTCGCCAATGCGCTCCAGTCGGTCCAGGCGACTTTGGCTCCGGATACGGCTACGGTTGCTCAGACTCTTCCCGCGCCTGTCACTGAGTCACCGGCCCGGACTCCGTCACCCGAGTCCTCTCGCACAAACCCGGCCGTGAGGACGGGCTCAGGCCCCGGCACGGATAAAGGCTCGACCATCCGTCGCAGCCTCGATGCTTCGACGACACGGCGACGGGAACTTCTCGATCAGGTAGCCGCCGAGTCAGGGCGCGAGGAATATCAGCAGGCCGATGTCGCCCTTCAAACATTGCGCATGTACCTGGGGGTTCGCGCTGACAGCGATCCCGACTTCAAGAAGCTCAAGGGGGAACTGGAGGGAGCGGCGCAGCGCAGAGTCGAGTTGTACGCAGCGCAGATCGAGCAGGCCAAACGCACCGCCAATCCAAAAGAGGTAGCGCGACTCCTCGCCGAGCAGGACCAGAAGCTGGGGCGCCGGTTCGTCGACGCTACGGCGAAGGCCGGATATGACCAGTGGCTCCGGAGAAGAACGGAGTTGTTCGATCGAGCTCGAGCTCTCTTTCGGACCGAATCGTTCGCAGCGGCGGCGCAGACGCTCGAAGAGATCGAGGTGCACCTCGGTGAAGGGGCTGCTCACGATAACGAATTCAACGCCATGCGCCAGAGCCACGAGCACGCGCTGAGCGATGCAACATCAAAGCTCGCTGCGTCAATCGAGAAAGCACGGCGCGCCAATCAGGTCGACGAGGCCAGAAAGCTGCTCACTTTCTATGACACCCGTTTTGCCCGAGGACAGGGAGAGCCGCCGTCGATCACCGAGGCCCGGAACTGGTTGCGGGAGCGCCGTCAGACGGCACGGCGCGATGCCTCCGCCGATCGCCGTGGTGGCCACGGGTCGAGAGCGCCGTTGGTTCTGGCAGTGCTGTTGGGAATCATGACTGCTGCTGCTGCCGCGCTCTTTCACTGGAAGAAGGAAACCGTCGAGTTTCTCCGGGCCAACACCACTGGTGGACCCCACGCCTTTCTGTCTGAGATGTTTCCCCCGCCACCGGTCGTCGTTGCTCCTCATCGTTCGGGTCCACCGAGTCTCGATTCCTCGGCAATCTTGAAGGAGGGCAATCGCTGGACGAATCCGAAGGACGGTTTCGAGTACGTCTGGATACCCGGTGGAACCTTCGAGATCGGTTGCGTTCGTGGCGACGGAAACTGCGGACGCGACGAGAAGCCGGCTCACAAGGTGACTCTTGATGGCTTCTGGATGTCGACGACCGAAGCTACTGTGGCCGCATTCACCCGTTTCGCGGAGGCGACGAAGGGAAAATTTGAGAAGAACGACGCCGCTCCCGATTTCGATGACACTGTCGTTGCTCACGTAAAAGGGACCGCGCCGTATGGACCGATGTCACCGTTTGGCACGTCGGAGGTGATTCCCTCGAGCTGGCCGGCCGGCCATCTGTCCTGGAAAGATGCCGCCGCATACTGTCAGTGGAGTGGCGGCAGACTCCCGACCGAGGCCGAGTGGGAATATGCGGCGCGGGAACGCGAAGGGCGTTCCATCTTCCCGTGGGGAGACTCGAGAAAGCCTTTGGCGAAAGTGGGTAATTTCGCAGACTCTTCGACCATTGGGCGATGGCGACTCGACGACGATGCCGCCGCGTTGCTCTTCCGCGGTTATGACGATGGCTTCTCTGACTTCGCCCCGGTGGGGTCATATCCTGCGAACCGTCTGGGACTTTTTGATCTGGCGGGAAACGTCTGGGAGTGGTGCGAAGACTCGTACTCGCCCTCGGCTTACCGCGAAGCTGGAGCGGCGAATTCGCATCGCGCCACTGCGATCGATCTCCGCGTTCTTCGCGGCGGCGGATGGACGAGCGCGGCCAGAGATCTTCGAATCTCGGCGCGAATGAAGCTTGCTTCCGACGCGTCCTCGTTCACGACCGGTTGCCGCTGCGTGATTCCGTGATCCAGACCCTCTCCCCGAGGGAGAGGGTCTGGAGTTTGGCCATTCATGGGCGGCCCGGAGGGCCAGTAAGCTGGTAGCCAGTGGTGAGCGAAGCGAACCACTGGACGTGGGATCATAACGATTCTTTTTTGTAGAGCCCCGGCAGGGGCGCGAGCGATCGACAGAAGAGCGCGTCCAATCGAGGCATCCGGTGGCGGCTTTCGCCCCTGCCGGGGCTCGGTGAAACTTCAAGCAAATGATTGATTCGTGACGTCTTCCAGTGGTTCGCTTCGCTCACCACTGGC
>DASZZV010000199.1:0-2142 GCA_035544835.1 Thermoanaerobaculia bacterium | reverse complement strand
CGGCGAAGT
Organism: Thermoanaerobaculia bacterium; assembly: GCA_035544835.1. GTDB lineage: Bacteria > Acidobacteriota > Thermoanaerobaculia > Gp7-AA8 > Gp7-AA8 > DASZZV01. The sequence goes on along the minus strand of DASZZV010000199.1, from coordinate 2,133 downwards.
TTTCAGTGCGCCGAACGGAGCCACTCGCGCAATGCGATCACCCGAGATCGCAAGGTCGCCGTAGAACCACACGTTGCCGGTGCCGTCCACGATCTTGCCATTCTCAATGACGACATCGTAAGGAGCCGACGGAAGCGTGCTGCTCGGAACGACTCGGCCCGCGCAAGCACTCGTCGCACAAGCGGCCACGATTGTCAGAACAATTCTTTTCACCCTTCAAGCATCCATGAATCAGGGTTCGAATGGATTCCGCGGATTTAACGGAGGAGGTTGGTTCTGGGGATCCTAATGCCAGTTTTGGCAATAATCCAATAGAGTGGAGTTCCCCCGGTTTAGTGGACACCTCATTCGTCCCTATCTTAAAATGGGACAGGAGGTGTTCGTGGCAAAGAGTCGACCCCGTCACAGCGAGGAGTTTAGACGTGAGGCAGTAAGGCTTCTGAAGGAGAGCGGGAAGTCCCTGCACGAACAGGCGCGCGAGCTGGGAATCCATTACAGCACGCTCTGGGACTGGAGAGAGAAGATTAATCACGAGAGTGATCCGGTTACTGAAGACAGTCTCCAGGTCACGGTTCTCACAAAGGACGACGAGATAAGGCGTCTGAGGAAAGAGCTCGCCACCGTTCGAGAGGAGCGGGACTTCCTAAAAAAAGCAGCGGCGTTCTTCGCGAAAGAGTCGCGGTGAAGTACGCCTTCATCCACTCGCGGGTGGGTGGATTCAAGTTGCGACTCATGTGTCGGCTCCTTCGAGTGTCGAGCTCTGGCTACTACGCGTGGCTGAAGCGAGGGCCGAGCGAGCGGTCCCGGCGGAATGACGCTCTTCTCATCGAAATCAGAGCTGCTCATTCGCGAAGCCGGAGGACCTACGGAAGTCCGCGGATTTTCAAGCAGCTCAGGGAACAAGGCTTCAAGATTGGCGAGAATCGTGTAGCCAGGTTGATGCGAGAGGGAGAGATCAGGGCCAAGACTCACCGTCGATTCAGAGTTACCACGAACTCTGATCACGCGCATCCGATCGCTCCCAATCTGCTGCAACGACGGTTTGCGCCGGCCGAAGTAAAGGAAGCGAACCGGATATGGACTTCGGACATCACCTACCTCTGGACGCGCGATGGGTGGCTCTACCTGGCAGTGGTGCTAGATCTCTCATCGCGTCGGGTGGTCGGGTGGAGTATGCAGGAGAATGTTGGGAGCTCTCTAGCTGTGTCAGCGCTCGAAATGGCACTCGCTTCGCGCCGGAGATCAAAACGAGCGAAACTACAGCACCACTCCGATCGCGGTATTCAATACGCGGCGTCGAATTACAGAGATCTGCTGGTCGCGAACAGGATCGAGTGCAGTATGTCGAGGAAGGGCAACTGCTGGGACAATGCTGTGACGGAAAGCTTTTTTGCCACCCTCAAGAAAGAACTTGTACGAGACTCGGACTGGAAAACTCGTGATGAAGCGAGATCCGCGGTCTTCGACTTTATTGAGGTGTGGTATAACCGTGAGCGGAAACACTCCGCTCTCGGATATGTATCCCCCGCTGAATATGAACGATTAATGCAAAAGAAAGCAGCTTAATCCCGGTGTCCACTGAATCGGGGGAAGTTCAGAGCGCTTGGTCGGCATTGGATCTCATTGCCAAAACTGGCATTAGGATCCCCAGAACCAACCTCCTCCGTTAAATCCGCCCGGTTTCCGTCATTGGTGCTAAGGCGTCAGGGAACGAATAGGGCTCCGTGAGGCATGGCCATGCCCTTCACTCCATTCGGCCATGATTCCCGATGGTAGCTCACGCCCGGCTTTGGCGCCCCCGCATCGCGGAATCGTTCGTCCCACGTATCTCGAGCTCTGGATTGACGGGGCCCATCGCATCCACAACTTCGCGAGCCCAGCCGAAATATTTCTGCCGCCGCGCGATGTCCCATCCTTTGGGTGGATCGTCTCCAATCTCTCGAACGTTGCTGATCTTGTCCGCGAGCTTGATGAGCTTTGCACCAGGCGAGAGGTGCGGCGCATGCTCCACCTGCATCTTCTTCCGCTCGTCTTTATCGAGGGTCTTGTCGTCGGTCACCTGAATGACCAGATCATGGATCGCCGGACCGAACGCCTCAACTATCTCTTCGGGTTCGGTTTTCGTGTCCTCCA
>DASZZV010000198.1:0-13295 GCA_035544835.1 Thermoanaerobaculia bacterium | reverse complement strand
CTGCCACTGAGAAAAGAAACTGGGTGGGTGTCATCCCGAGCCGCAGCGAGGGATCTGGGCGGGGGCCTTAGACCCTTGGCCATCGAAAATGTTTGCGAGCACCACGATGGAAGGGCCGCCGCCCAGATCCCTCGCTGCGGCTCGGGATGACACATCAGGGAACCCGCGTAAATACAGGGAGTTTCTTAGAAGCGTCGAGCGAGGGATCTGGGCGGGGGCCTTACCATCGCAGTATCAGGCGATTGTTCGTAGTGCATTCGGGTTAGAGGCCGCCGCCCAGATCCCTCGCTCGACGCTCGGGATGACACACTCGCCTTCTCGCAACGAGCAGCAAACGACATGAATAAACGCGCAATCATATTGACGGGCGGCCTTCTCGCGATTCTGGCGATTGCGGCGGCACTCCTTCTTCCACGCTTTACGGGTGGCGAAAGTGTGAGTGCCGGCGTCGTTTTCAGCCCTTCGATGCTGGCCCGCGTTCCGCTCGAGGCGCACGACGTCATCTTGATTCCTCACTTCGACGCCACGGTGTATCGACTCAAACGGCATCCGCTGGGGCGCGACTTTCTCCGTGCCGCGGCGCCGGGCCAGCCTCTGGGACTGATCGCGACAGCCGTCGGCAATGGCGCGGTGATCAGCTACCGGAGTGAGGCTGGATCAGGATTCATTCTGAAGATGAGTGCCGTAAGGTCTTCATTTCTTCGGATGTTCGGCTTTCTGCTGCCGAAGCCGTGGGACGAATTCTATGTCGAGGATGGTCTTGTGATCGTTGGTCGGCCGGGGCAAATCAGGTCCAGCGCCCCCGCCCTGGCCACGTTTGGAACCGACTTGAAGGGTGAGCTGTTTCTGTACCAGCCACCAGGCGCACACGCCTCGTTCCCACCGCTGGCCACCCCGAATCTGTCGGCCGTTTCCCTTCGGCCGGGAGCGATCACCATGGAATCGCGTTCCCCCAGCGAGCCTCCCTCACCGGCCTCTGTTCCGAGGCTCGGCCTGCTGCGCGACGCGATGTTCTCGGCCCTTGTCTCCTCGACGCCTGAGGCGATGAAGAACCTCGATCGCGTGCTCCCCGTCAATATCGGTCCGCTGCTCGAGCACGGCGGGCTGATGGCGCTTTACAAGGTAGATGCGAAGAAGTTCGTGCCGAAGCCTGAAGGGATCATCGCCATTCCGCTTGGCGGAGGACGCCAGCAGGAGATCGAACAGCTCATTTCGGAGACCGTCGGCAACTTCCATTTCGGCGATGTTTCCCTCAACAGGCAATCGGTGCGCGAACATGGTGGGATCACTGTGAAGCGCAGCCAGACCATCGGGATGACCATCGAGTATGCAACCGTAGCCGGCCTCGCGGTGCTTTCCTTCGACAAGAGCTCGATGGACCGTTTTCTGGACGATCGGCAGGAGACGGCGGCCTCGCCCGATGCCATCTGGTCGGTGAGAGTCGACCCATCAAAAGCAGTTGATGCCATCGAGACCCTGCGAGGCCAACAGCTCTCTTTTCTGCTCGGAGGAGACACTGGCCGGAAGCTGGAGCGGGCGGAGCGAGCCCTTCGGCTCGTTCGCGAGGCCAGGTTGATCTTGATCGAGAAGCGGAACGTCCGCCCAGGTCCTTCCGTTTTCACGACCATCCAGGCGAAATAGATCCGAGAGGCCCGGCGTTTAGGCGGCTTCAGGGCGAAAAAGCCTTGTTTAGGGGCTGGAGGCCTGAGATGACCGCGTTCATTGATTTCGAGGCGATCGACCAGTACGGCCCTCAGACATTCAACGAGAAACTCGCGCTCACGGCCAAGGAGCTGGAGCGTGATGACGTGGAGCAAATGGGTGAAGTCTCCATTGTGGGACAGGCCCGGGCCGGGGATGTGGAGCGGGAGTATGTGGTCGAAGGGAAGGTCTGGTTTGCTGCCGACCTGGACTGTTCCCGCTGCGTCGATCCGTTCCCGTTTGCTACGGAATCACCCTTTACCGTAAGATACCGCCCTTATCCTGCGGTGACGGAAGAGGATCAGGAGGTCGAGCTTTCCGGTGAATCCGAGCTCGACGTTGAGTTTTATGCCGAGCCTCGTGCCTCACTGCGGGATCTGGCAATCGAACAGATTCAGCTTTCCATTCCGATGAAGCTCCTGTGCGATGAGAAGTGTCTGGGGCTTTGCGTGAAGTGTGGAACGAATCTGAATCAGGCGGCCTGCTCCTGTGAGGACAAGGTCACTGATGAGCGGTGGGCGGCCCTGAGCGGAATCCGCGAAGAGTTGAGAAAGAAGAAGGACGTTTAAAGATCGCGGTGTCGATACACCGGAACCAAGATAAGGAGTCTTAGGATGCCAAATCCAAAACGGAGACATTCCAGAAGGCGCACTCGCACGCGTCGTGCTCACGACTTTCTCGTGAGCAAGTCACTGTCGACCTGCCCGCATTGCCAGGAGCAGAAGATGCCCCATCGCGTCTGTCTGAAGTGCGGTTACTACAAGGGTCGCGAAGTCGTAGCAGTCAAAGACGTACTGTAGAAGGATGACGGTTTTACAACGCCATCGGATTGCCATTGATGCCATGGGGGGAGACCACGCTCCCCGGGAGATCGTGCTCGGCGCCCTCGAGGCCGTCGAAGCATATCCGGTGGACCTTCTGCTGGTTGGACGTCAGGAAGACATTCACGCCGTTCTCAAGGCCGAGGGCAAATCGCTGCCCTCAACCATAGAGATCGTCGATGCGCGCGAAGTCGTCGAGATGAATGACACCGCGATGAGTCCGCTGCGCCGCAAACGCAACTCCTCCATCCGCATCTGCGCTAATCTCGTCGGCGAGGGACGCGCCGCCGCCTTCGTTTCCGCGGGCAATACCGGCGCGACCTGGACTTCGGCCAAAGCAGTCATGGGGATGATCGAGGGTGTCAGTCGCCCGGCCCTGGCGGCCGTTGTCCCAGGCATCAAAGGGCGGACTGTCCTGCTCGACGTCGGCGCCAACGTGGATTCCAAACCCCAGCACCTCCGTGAGTTCGCGGTGATGGGGCACTTCTATGCGCAGATGGTCCTGGGAGTCGAGGCTCCGCGCGTGGGGTTGATGTCCATTGGCGAGGAAGAGGGCAAGGGTAACGAGCTGACGCGCGAGACTTTTCGCGTCATGAAGGAAACCGGCCTCAACTTCATTGGCAACGCCGAGGGGCGGGACGTCTACAACGGCAACATGGATGTCGTCGTGTGTGACGGCTTCGTCGGGAATGTCGTACTCAAAGCGTCCGAGGCACTCGGCGAGATGGTGAAACACGGTCTCCGGGAAGAGATGACGAAGACGTGGTTCCGCAAGATTGGCTATCTCTTTTCCAAGGGCGCCTTCGATAGTTTCAAGAAGAAGATCGACTACTCCGAATACGGCGGCGCGCCGCTGCTGGGCGTAAAAGGTGGCTGCATCGTGTGCCACGGCCGCTCCAATGCCAAGGCCATTCGAAATGCCATCCGCGTGGCCGCGGACTTCGTGGAGAACAAGATCGACGCGAAGATTCGGGCCAAGATCGGCGACCTCCATTCCCGTGAGCTGGCCGAGGGACTGTTGAAGGCCGATCCCGAGTTGGTACAAGAGTAAATTGAGGAGGCAATGCGGAATCTAGAATGCAGAATGCAGATACGACACGTCATCCTGCATTCTGCATCCTGCATTCTGCATTCTGAAAAACATGGATCCTGACCAGCTACCCAATCATCCCGTTCCCATGATCGAGGGGACGTTCGACAATCTGGGGCTCAGCGCCCCAATCCTTCGCTGCATCATCGACGCTGGTTTTCAACATCCGACTCCGATTCAGGCCGCGGTCATCCCGCCTGCGCTGGAGGGACGCGATCTGGTCGGTCTGGCCCAGACCGGCTCGGGTAAGACCGCCGCCTTTGTCATTCCGCTGGCGGAGCGACTGACCCATGGCCACGGCACTCGCGGGCTGATCCTCTCGCCAACTCGCGAGATCGCGCTGCAGACCGAAGCGTTCCTCAATCTCTTCGGAGAACATCATCATCTGAGCACCACCTGCCTCATCGGCGGGGTGAGGATCCGTGGCCAGATGGATGAGCTGAAGGGGGCGCCGGACATTATCGTCGCGACGCCGGGACGTCTGCTCGATCACGTCGAGCGAGGAACCATCTCGCTATCGAAAATCGAGGAGCTGGTCATCGATGAGGCCGATCACATGCTCGACCTCGGGTTCCTGCCTCAGGTCCGAGCCATCCTGGAGCGGCTTCCCCGAAACCGCCACACCATGATGTTCTCGGCGACCATGCCGGGGGCCATCGAATCGCTGGTCGCGGCGATGCTCCGCGACCCGATCCGAATCGATATCCTGCCTGCAGGCCGCGCGGCCGAGGCGATCTTGCACCGCTTGTACGTGGTCGCGTCTGAGCACAAGCGCGACTGCCTCATCGCTCTTCTGCATCAGGAATTGGGCAGCACACTAGTCTTTACGCGACGAAAGGTGGATGCCGAGTGGCTGTATCACATTCTGCAGCGGCAGGGGCATCCGGTTACCCGCATTCACTCCGATCGTTCGCAGGGTGGTCGCGTGCAGGCGCTCGATGACTTCCGGGAAGGCTCTCACCGCATCCTGGTAGCGACCGATATTGCCGGGCGTGGAATCGACATCCCCGGCATCACCCACATCATCAATTTCAACATGCCGGAAAACGTCGAGGACTACATTCATCGGGCCGGGCGCACGGCACGGTACAAGTCCGATGGCATCGTCTCCTCGATCGCCACATGGCAGGACCTGGGAATGGTTCGCAAGGTCGAAGAGAGTCTGGGTGAGAAGATCCCGCGCTGCACTGTTCCCGGCGTCGCGGCATGGACCGAGGGACCGCCGCGAACGACGGGACCGAAAGTTCGTCGCAGGCTGTAAGGGAAGTTTGTCCGCGAAGTTTGTGTGGCACAGGCACTCTTGCCTGTGTGTCGGCCGTCGAGGCCGACTTTCCTTTGACGTATTCACAGAAAAGCCACGGCTCGACGCCGTGGCACACAGGCAAGAGTGCCTGTGCCACACAAGAACCACTCCCTACCCTCACCCGTTGGACGCTCGCTCCTGTTCGCTGAGCAGTCCCGGGGTCTCTACTCGATTTCGTCCCGCTCGCTTGGCTCGGTAGAGAGCGGAGTCGGCGAGGCGAATGATCTCGTCGGCTGAGTTGAGATCTGCGGCCGTCGCGATCGCGCAGACTCCGACGCTGATTGTCACTTTGACGTTGGCCGGCGCAATCTGATCGAGAGTGATGACCAGCCCCTCGATTCTCCGGCGAAGGTCTTCGAGATAGCCGACAGCGCCTGACAGGCTTGTGTCGAGGAACAGCATGAAAAACTCGTCACCACCGTAACGCGCGACGATGTCGGTGCTGCGCGAACGTGAGGTGAGGGCTCGTGACACGCTGCGGAGAACGGCGTCACCGGCATGGTGTCCCCACGTATCATTGATACGCTTGAAATGATCGATGTCGATCATGGCCGCGCACAGTGGACGGAAGCTTCGCCGCGCCCGTTCGATCTCATTTCCGAGGCGCTGTTCCGCGATCTGGAATCTCGGCAGGCGTGTCAGGCCGTCAATCGTGGCAATCTCGAGAAGCCGTGCATTCTCCAGCATCGCCGAGACTTGATGGGCGATGAGCTTGAGCCGCTCGCGATCCTCGCTATCGAGCTCCCAGCCGCTCATGGAGCGGCCGAGAATGAAGAGACCCATGATTCGACCGTTCAGGGTAATCGGCAGGATGCTGTCGGTGTCGAGGAGATCGAGCATTCCCTCCAGCTCGCCATTCGTGAGAGGCAGCTCATTGCGATGGCGCGGGTAGCCGTCCGCCAGATAGGGCTGCCACAACTCCAGCTCATCTCGCCGGAGAACGGCGCTCTTGGCGATCGCGCCGGAGCGGAACGTTCCCGATTCAGCACGTACGCGGAAGAACAGTCCCGATTGATCCGGCAACACCAGCGACGTGCTGGCCAGGCTGAGTATGACCCGGATTCTGCTGACGAGATAATCGGCCGCGGGGCTGGTACGCGGGAGCCTGGCAAGCTCGGGAATGATCGATTTCTCGAGCCGACGAAGGTCGATCTTCTCGTGAAAAAAACGGCGGTCGACGGCGGTCGAGATGACCGCGACGGCCGGACGAAGAAGAATGCCGCCCACGAAGAAAAGGAGTGAAAAGGCCCACCTGGCCCGGGCCTCGCCGATGATCGGCTCGATGAGTTTGCCGGCGGCGAGTCCTGTGGCAATCATCACGCCGGCCACGGTTATCGTGGCGACTCCGTAGATGAGGCCACGGCGCACGACCAGCCCGAGGTCGAAGAGATGAAAACCGAGGATGGCCACGAAAAAACTGATTGGCACCAGGAGCAAGGCCACGGCCTCGATCACTTGACTGATCGGGGAGTCGTGAAAGGCCGGTGCGAACAGGTAAGACGTGATGTTCAATGTCCAGGGTAAAAGCCCGCAGAAGACAACCAGTAGCTGCCTGCTTCGCGGCGTGTTCATCTCTGTGCGGGCAGTGTTGGCGAGCAGCACGAGGGATGTGATTCCGCCCACGCTGTAGGTGACAACCGTCAGCAACGCCATGATGTCGTGGACATGCCGCAGATCGTTCGATGCGCGGAGTGACATCACGAAGATCGCCGTAGCCAGCAACAAGGCGGTGGCGTAAGGAACGACTATGAAGAATCGCTGTCGCCGGCTGAATGGCATCTCCCACACGATTGATGCAGCCATATGAATCACTACGGCGAAATTCGTCAGATAGACCAGCGGGAAAATCGCCAGATAAAGATAGGCCGCCGCGCCGGTATGCCCGCTGTAGGGAACGCGCGGGAGAAGGATGGTGAGGCTGATGGCGCAGCCGGCGATGAGGAACAGAATGACGCGGCGGTCGTTGGGGCGGCGGATGACGCTGGCGAACGTCAGGACGGCATAGGCGAGGATCGTCAGCGAATTGAGCAGCCATGTCGAAAGCGAGGGCTGAGCGAACGACGGGAGCAGAATCACAGTGAACGCGGCCGTATAAAAAAGCGCCGCGAGAGTGATATGTGGTCTTGCTGAACTATTCATCGCCGTTCGGGACCGCTCCGGAAAATCCCACTTACACCCAATTTTGACGAATCGAAGGGCTAACCGCCGAATTATCTCGAAACGGGAGGGGTTTGTGCGAGTCCTGCGACGGCGGCGTTGATTTCGCGTGCGGTCGACTCGACGGTGGCCAGCTTCGAAGCGAAGGTCTCGATCTTCTCCGACTCGCTCTCGTAAAAGCGGCGGTAGGGGTCGAAGGCGACGCTGATGCTGCTGATCATCCGGCCGATCTCGACCTCACACTCTCTCTCCAGTGCCTCGCGCAACTGCGACCGTAGCCGCTCGATTCGCTCCCCGAATTCTGCCTTGGCTTTGCTGCGCTTATAGGGAAGGATCAGGAAGCTGGTCACCAGCAGCATCGTCGCCGCGGTCAGGCCGGTCACGTCGATGGCCGCGCTGCTGAAGAAAGTCGACACCAGATATCCGAGACCGAGCGCCCCGGCGCCCAGACCGAATGACTGGATGACGCCCTGCATGGCTGAATCGATGATGCGACGGCTCTCCAGCCCGAGGTCGAAGGTGCTCATCTTGTTCTCGGCTTCGGTGCGGATGCGGGAGTAGACCTCGTCGCGGTTGTAGGCGAAGTCGCGACCGACTTTCCCGACCAGGTCAGGCGTAGCCGACTCGATCTCGCTCTTCCGGTGGAAGGCCTCGACGGTCGTACTCCAGAGCTTCATGTTCTCCCGGACCAGCCAATCGACCGATTCCTGAATGGTACGGTCGATGGAACCTTCCCAGTCGTGAAAGACCTGACGCTGGAACTCCTCCCGAAACTTCGCGGCATCCCGGAGCAGCATGAGGTGCCCGATGCGAATGTAGCGGTCCAGAAACTCGACGCCTCTGCGCTCCAGTTCCATCATCAGATTGTCGATGCGGAGGACGAACTGCCGGAAGTTGGAGCTGAGGTCCTGTTGTGCGCGTTTGAGCTGCTCGCGAATCGATTCGATCTTGCCCAGATCGGAAGAGAGAACCTCCCGGCGCGTCGTGATCATGACAAATTGTTTTCGGGTCAGACTGAGGATCGTGTCGAGCGGCGCGCCCAGTTTCAGTCGGATGCGCTCCTTCTCAGACAGGGTCTGGAAGATGTAATCCTCCAGTGGCTCGAAGGCGCTGCGTGTCCACTCGCGTGGCGACAGCTCTCCGAGCTTGGCCTCCAGCGCGAGCTTTCCCGAGATCGGAAAGATAACCGGATCGAAGCCGAAAATCGACCGGACATTCGTCTTCAGATACTCGACGACCTGCTCGACTTCCTCGGGCGACTTCGTGTCGATCTTGTTCAGGACGAATACGATCTTCTTTCCCCACTCACGCACGTACTGCAGAAACTTTCTCTCCGACTCGGACAGCGGCCTGTCGATGGAAGTGACAAAGAGCACCAGATCGGCTCGAGGTATGAAGTCCTCTGTGATCTCCTGATGCCGCTGCACGATGGAGTTGGTGCCGGGAGTGTCGACGAGGGTGATGTCGCGGAGAAACTCGATCGGGTAAGTCTGCTCGGTGATGAAGTCGGAGATGTCGCGTGCTGATGGCTTCTCTCCGTAATGAAGGATCGAGATTTTGTCGTCGACCGGAATCGGTCCCTCCACGCGGAACTTCTGACCGAAAAGGGCGTTGATCAGCGACGATTTGCCGGCGTTGAATTCGCCGACGATGACGATGGTGAAGAGTTGCTCGAGGCCGACGAGGAGTTCCTCGACGCGACGGCGTTCGTCGCCCTGTCCTTTGTCGAGGCTCTCACGCAGAAGGACCAGCAGCTCCGCCTCTTTGCGGAAGAGGGCGTGTATCTCAGGGTCAACGACAGTGTCCAGCAAAGCCGGCATAGAGGAGAGTGTACTTCGGGAGGCGTGCCAGGATGCGACGGGGAAGGGTAGATCCTGGCGTGATCCGGCGCGCGAAGGCGCGCGGCAGACCTGTAGCACCGGGCGTCAGCCCGGTGTCATGACGCGCCGATCGATATCAGCCCGTGAAGGCGGGCGGTACAGCGTCTGGCGACGATCTGTCGCCCGCCTCCGCGGGCTGCAGATCTAAAATGGCATCGGGACACCGGGCTCACGCCCGGTGCTACAGTTCTGCCGCGCGCCTTCGCGCGCTACATGCGTGCAGCAACGAGAACGCCCCAAACAAAAAAGCGGCTCGACTCACGTCGATCCGCTCTCTGAAAATGCTATAGGTTTCTAGTTAGACGATGTTGACGTTGGCGGCCTGGAGGCCCTTGGGGCCCTGGATCACGTCGAACTCGACCTGGGCGCCCTCGGCGAGCGAGCGGAAGCCTTTGGTCTGGATGGCGGAGTAGTGAACGAAAACGTCCTCACCTTTCTCCGTGGTGATGAAACCAAAACCTTTTGCGTCGTTGAACCACTTCACAGTGCCGATACTTCTCATCTGTACTAATCTCCTTAAAAAATCTTGAATGCCTGCCGGGATGTTGATGGACCGAAACGGCCCGGATGATCAACTTCACGACGCAGCAAATCCGCTTGTCGGTCATTTCAACCCTCGGATCAAGCAGATCATTTCCTGAAATATAACTTTCTCCGGGGTCACCAGGGAAATTCTCGGGTTTCAGTTTTTCGGAGACGCCTCCAGCGTCAGAGGTGTCGTATCGCTCAAAAGGTCGATGCCTGATTTCCGGACCTCATTCCTGAAGTTGATCACGTCAGTGGTCATTGCCTGATTCAAATCGTCGAGCACGCCTGTGACTTTTTTCTCGACATTAGAGAGATAGGTCAGCTGTGCCGATGTGGGTGCCCCGAATTCTCCGTCCAGGGCCGACTCGACATAAGACAAAACCGACCAGGGGTCATCCTCGCGCCGCAGTCCCGGCGTTTTCGGCGGAATCCACAGCCGCTTTTCAATCGAGTCGAGGCGCTCGGTCAGGGTCTTCCCGGCCGTAGTGAGCGGATCATCCGCTGCCGGCGCGTCGGTCGTTGATTTACCCTCCTTTTTGTCTTCCGTCCTGGTTTTGCTCCTGGCTACCAGTGCCTCAATGTCGGTGCGCGTTCGTTGAATTCGCTCAACGGCGCGGGCGATAGTCTCGTGTACCTTCCCGGCTCGATTCACGGTGGCCCAGTGCGCCAGCCGGTCGTTGTCGGCAACTGTGAATCGAGGATCTCCGGATACCTGCAGCGGTTGTCTGCTCTCATGTCCACCGTAGCTGACCGAAACCATGTAGGAGCCGGGGACCACTTCCGGCCCGGTGGGCTCGTTGTCATCTCCTTCTTCTTTCGGTTTGGGGGGATCTTTGAAGGGATCGGCGCGCAGGTCCCAGGCGGCGCGATTGACGCCGAGCGTCGCCGGTGCCTTGAAAGTCCGGATCTTCTTTCCGGAGGCGTCAAAGATTTTGATCTCGGCCTGCGGTCCCTTCTCATCACCGGTCTTCGGAGGATTGTTGGTGGCTAACTCTTTGGGCGCCGGCTTCTCGCCCGCTCGCGGCACATCGAGAAGCTGCTGCGGGATTCCGGCCGCGGTAATCTCCTCCGGCTTTGGTTTGCCAGCGCGCTCCTTCTCTTTGCGGGCTCTCTCTTTTTCCTCTACAGGAAGGGGAAGGCCGGACGCATTGAGCGAGTAGGTGATGAGCGCCCCGTAGGGACGGTTCTCGCCGCGAAATTCTGTGGCACCGCTGAAGCGCGCCCCAGGCGTTCTCTGGGCGCGGTATTGCTGCGCGGCGGGAATCTCGAACAGATGAATCGGCTCGGCCATCGTCGCTGCTGTGATGGAGCGTAGCGGGCGGATGTCATCGATGATGTAGCCAGCACGTCCGTGAGTACCGATCACCAGATCGTGCTCGCGTGGATGAACCATGAGGGCTATCGTCGATACGGTTGGCAGCCCGTGCTTCCACTGCATCCAACCCTTGCCGCCGTCGAGCGAGACGAAGAGTCCGAATTCCGTTCCGAGAAACAGAAGATTGGAGTCGACCGGGTCCTGCTCCAGATCGAGCGCATAGCCACGAATGCTCGACGTTGCCAGACTCGTCCAGCTCTTGCCGAAGTCGTCGGTTCGGAAGACGTAGGGCGTCCAGTCACTTCGGCGATGGTTGTCGAAAGCGACAAAAGCTGTCGAGGCGTTGAATTTCGAGGGCTCGATGTGAGGGATCCAGCTGTTCTTCGGGACACCTTTGATGTTTGCCTCCACGCTGGTCCAGGTCGCTCCGCCATCCCGCGTGACGTGTATGCGGCCATCGTCGGTGCCGGTCCACAACACCCCTTTCGTCACCGCGCTCGGCGCAACGGAGATGATCGTCGTGAAGTTCTCCGCGCCGCTGGCGTCGGTCGTGATGCCGCCGCTGCGCGCCTGGTTCTGCCACTCTTTGTTGTTGGTGGTCAGGTCAGGGCTGATGATCGTCCAGTTGTCGCCGCGATCCGTCGAGCGGTGCAGAAACTGACTCCCGTAATAAACAGTGTTTCCATCGAAGGGATCGGCGGCGATCCCGGAGTTCCAGTTGAAACGCAGCGTAGTGCCGTCTGGAAAAGGAGGCCGGATATCCTTCCGCTCGCCGGTCTTCACGTCCCAGCGGTACAGATAGCCTTCCTGAGACATCGAGTAGCCGACGGTCGGATCGGTGGCGAGGGCCAGCGTGGCGAAGCCGTCGCCGAAGGCCACTTCCTGCCAATGGCTGCTGAGAATGGCACCAGTCTCCCAGACGGAGCTCGGACCACGCCACGATCCGTTGTCCTGCATGCCGCCGTACACGTGGTAGGGGCGGTCGAAATCGACATTGATGTGGTAGTACTGCCCCAGAGGCAGGTTCGGTACGAAGCGCCAGGTATTGCCACGGTCGCGACTGATGGCCACACCGCCGTCATTCCCGTCGACGATCAGCTCGGGATGGTCGGCCGGAATCCACATGGCGTGGTGGTCGGGATGAACCTTTCCAAACGGCACCAGCACCCTCCAGCTCTTACCCCCATCCTCGGAAAGGCTGACGAGCGTCCATAGCTTGTAGATACGGTTAGGGTTTCGCGGGTCGACCCGGAGCGCTGAAAAGTAAAAGGGTCGCGGATCGATCTCAGGGTCATCGTTGACCTTCTTCCAGCTCTTCCCGCCGTCGTCAGATCTTAAGAACGCGCTCTTCGCTGCCTCCACCAGTGCGTACACCGTCGATGGATTCGACCTCGAGAAAGCGAACGCTGAGCGACCGAGCGTACCTTTCGGAAGCCCGTCCTCCTCGGTCAGCCGCTTCCAGCTCTCGCCGCCGTCGTAACTCGAGTAGATTCCAGAGCCCGCACCACCAGAGCGAAAGAACCACGGCCAGCGTCTGTAATCCCACATTCCCGCCAGCAGGTGATTGGGGTTCGAAGGGTCGATGACCAGTTCCGCTGCTCCTGTTCGCTCGTCGACGTACAGAACCTTGCGCCAGCTTTTCCCGCCGTCTTCAGTCTTGAAGACGCCGCGGTCGGGGTTTTCTCCCCAGGCCTGACCCATCGCTGCCGCGTAAGCGACTCTGGCGTTGCCTGGGTCGAGCACGATCCGCGCGATCCGCTCGGTCTTGTCGAGACCGAGGTGCGACCAGGTCTTGCCGCCGTCGACGGTCTTGTAAATGCCATTACCGACCGAGACGCTGTTGCGTACGTTTCCCTCACCCGTGCCCACCCAGACGATGTCGGGCGTAGCCTGATTGATCGCCAGAGCCCCGATCGCGGCCACAGGTTGATCGTCGAAGATCGGGGTCCAGGAAGTGCCGCCGTCGGCCGATTTCCATACTCCACCCGTTGCCGCACCGACGTAGAGAATGTCCGGATTCGACATGACCCCGTCGATGGCTGCTACGCGCCCGCTCATGGCCGCAGGGCCGATCGATCGCGCCTTCATACCCGACAACAGATCGGGATCGACTTGTGAGTAAGCGGCGGGCAGAACGTTGAACAGCAGAAGGAACGGGATTGTGATTCGTCTCACGGGATCTCCTCGACTTCAGTTTCGCGAGGATTGTAGACGACTGCTACCGGGCGAATCACGACGCTGCATCGCCAACGAGGAGAATGTAACAAGCTTGTCATCCCGAGCCGCAGTTTCTAATGAACCTCCCAATGTTTACGCAGGTTTCCCGAGCTTGTCATCCTGAGCAAGGCACGACGCTGCGTCGCCGATGAGGGAAAGAAACGTGCTTGTCATCTTGAGCCGCCGCGGCGAAGGATCTCCAGCGGCAGGATCTGAATTCAGATCGCTATATCTTGAGATCCTTCGCTGCGGCTTCTAAGAAACTCCCAGTATTTAGGCCGCT
>DASZZV010000197.1:0-1538 GCA_035544835.1 Thermoanaerobaculia bacterium | reverse complement strand
CTCGCATCCAGCCTCGTCTCGACCGCCTCGCGACGAAAGCCTCATGAATAGTCCGGGTTAGGCGCAACGGTCTTAAGATAAGTCAACATCATTCTCGAGCGCGGTGGAAGCGCGACGTCGGTTGACGCGGGTGGTCGTCTGGTAGTTGCTCATCTTTCGCTTGACTGCACGAGGAGAGTGGCGATGAGGACGGTGCCGTAATCTTTCCTCGGCCAGCTCATGCAAGAGTGATCTGAAAAGTTTCTTCGTCCGAGGGAAAAAAAGAAACGTACAGGGGCAGGTAGCGGGCAATCGTGCGGACAGCATGGATGAAGGAGAGGTCGGCAGCCTCGATCTTCTTTTCCAGAGCCGCTTCGTGCATGAGCGCCCTGACGCCAAAGTGCGCCAGCAGTAAGCCGTAGAAGTCCTGGCGCGTGAGAGCTGGGACCCGACTGCGGAGCACGACACGCGCTCCGCGAAGGCGGGTTTTGAGTTCGGCCAGAACCGTCTCGATCGTCCAGCGTTTTTGGTAGAGGTTCGCCAGTTGGATGGCCGGCGCCTTGCGAGGATCGAGAATCGAGCAGAGGAGCCGATACACCACCGGGCGCGACCGGCCGACACGGTATTCGATCAATCGGACCGGAATCCCGTCGACCTGCTTGGCTCGAGCTCGGGGCGAAGGATAGATCTTGGTCAGATAAGAGCCATCCGGCAGACGCTTGATCTTCGGCAAGATCAGATCGGCACGCGCCCGCCACAGCAGTGCTGCGCCGGTGGCCAACGCCGCTTTCCAGAGCGCATAGCTGAAGAAGTTTCGATCCGCCAGGCACAGCGCATCGGCAGGGAGCCGGGCAACGACCTTCTTCGCCAGAGTCGCCTCTGCCGTGTTGTAGCGACCCATCTCGGCTCCAAACAGCACGTGCGTCCCGTTCTCGACCAGCGTGACGAAGCGAAGCTGAGGAAACCCAGCCTTTCCGCGCGACGCTCCCGGCCTTCCGAACGCTCGCTCGTTCCGCTTCGTATCTGCCACGTCCAGGGTGCTTCCATCGATCGAGACCAGACGCCATCGCCGGTACCATGCACCGACGCTTGCTCTCGTCGCAATCGGCTGCACCACAGCGAGATACAGCGCGCGCAGAGGCTCCCACCCCAATCGTGATCTGGCCTGACTGATCGCGGAATCGCTACTGATTCGATCGACCTGCTCGTCCTCGATCGACCCTTTCCGCAGGAGCACCTTCCGCAGGACCGACCTGCAGCCCTCGCTCGCATGCAGCCCCAGCGCCACCAGGTAGTACATCAAGTCCATCGCCGGCAGCTTGCGCCGGCGTTGTCCTTCACGACCACTCGCCCGCAGGATCTCCTCGATCTGCTTTTGTGGAAAGAACTTACCGATCGAACCAATACTCACACCAACCGGCCGCACACCCATCACGCCCCTCCAGTCGGATCATGTTGGTCCTTATCTTAAGACCGTTGGGGCTAGCCCGCTAGAACCGCAGCCCCATCGACAGCTGGTAGCTTCGCGGGTCCTGATACGACTGCGGTCCGATGGGTTT
>DASZZV010000196.1:0-4612 GCA_035544835.1 Thermoanaerobaculia bacterium | reverse complement strand
CGGCGCGCTCTGCGCGCCCCTGCGAATGCGTCACCCTGGCCGCAAAAGGTGACCGGTTGACCGGCAGTGCGACTAAAATGACCGCCGATGACATCGATTCTGACACCGGGCACAAAGCAGGGACATGCTCCCGATTGGAATTCACTCGTCACGGAGTCCTTCAAGGCTCATGGGCTCTGGCCCACCTACGCAAAGCTGATCAAAGCACGTGATGAGTTCCCGGAGGATCTAGTCCTGCGCGGTTACATCGAGATCATCCGAACGTCGATCGTTCGAGATCTGCTGGAGCACCCGAAGGGCTTGCAGGCTGTACCCCGGCTCAGCGCCGAGTTTCTCACCGATTTCGGGCGTTTCAACCTGACGGCTCAGGAAGGCTTTCTGGTGTCGCTCATCGATGGCCGCCTGGTGTTTCAACAACTTCTGCGATTGAGCCCCTTCGACACTTTCACGACTCTCTTTCATTTGGCGCACCTGCAAAACCAGAAAGCGATCACCATCCCCTCATGAATCAACTAGCCCCTGCTCTTCTGGACGGGTTGTCTACCGCGATCGCGGTCGTCAATCACACCGGCGGAATCGACTACAGCAATGCCTGCTTCACGGAGACTTTCGGTGGCCAGGCCGGCGCCTGGATCTCGGCGGCGGCCAGAAGTGTTGGTGGTGAGCGTGGCTGGCTTCAGGGATTTTTTGTTGCCGGCGACGAACCGCGAACCATTGATGTCGAGTTCAGCGGCCGCACCTATCGCGTCGATCAGATCGTTCTCGGAGCTCTCGATCCTCCCGCCGTTGCACTGACGTTCGAAGACGTCACCAGGCAGCGCGAGATCGAACAGGCCAAATCGGATTTCACTTCAATGATCGTTCACGACCTTCGCGGTCCGCTGTCGGGAATCCAGGGAACACTCGAATTCATATTGAACCAGGAAGGGACGCGCTTCGACGCCGTTCACGAGGATCTTCTGCTCGAAGCCTCGCGCGAATCCGAGCGCATGATGAGCCTCATCAACGAGCTGCTCGACTTCTCGAAGATCGAGTCTGGCAACTTCGAGATCGAGACCGAGCCGGTGCGACTTTCCGGTGTTCTCAAACGGGCCGTGCACAGCCTTCAATCGGTCGCCGTACGCGACGAGATGGTTCTCCTTTCGGGGCACAGCGCCGATCTCCCGGTGATCCACGGAAGCATCGAGAAACTCACTCAGGCCATCATCAACCTGATCAGCAACTCACTGAAGTTCACGCCGAAGAAAGGTGTCATCGCCGTCGGCGCGCAACTATTGCGGAAAGCCGATGCTCTCGAATGCATCCTCGTCACCGTTACCGACACCGGGATCGGAATGAAACATGAGGATCTCGAGAAAATTTTCGAAAAGTACAAGCAGAGCAAGAGCAAATCACTTCGCGGCGGTGGTGGAACGGGACTAGGTCTCTACATCGTGAAACAGATCATCGAGGCTCACGGGGGCGAAGTGCAGGTCTCCAGCATTCAGGGCGTCGGGACCAGCATGGTGTTGCGACTCCCGCTGAAGCGCGCTTCCTGAGGCTACACTGAAGTTGCCGGCGTAGGGCCGCATGGCATGCGGCCGGTACTCAGTCTGCCCGCGGTGGTTCTGTGTGGCACAGGCACTCTTGCCTGTGTGCCGCGGCGTCGAGCCGCGGCGTTCCTGGTGCCATTCACAGAAAAGTCGGCCTCGACGGCCGACACACAGGCAAGAGTGCCTGTGCCACACAAAAGCCAAACCGCCGTAAACGCAATCGGACCGTCCCTATGCACTGCGCGCCAGAGGCGACCGCTCTGCGAATCCTGCCAGCTCCGGCGAAACAGGAGCGCCCAGCTCCGGGAGCAGCGCCACAAGATCGTTGGCGTGCGCGATGTCATGCTGCAACATCGCGTACAGCACACTCTCGATCGTCACCTCGCCCATCTGCTCCTGGGCTCCGCCTCTCGACCAGTCCGAGGCGCGGAGATCGGCGAAAAGTTGAATGTTGGCGGCGCGCGTGTGGCGATATCGGTCCAGCGCCGGAGCGCCCTCCTGGTCAATGTACCTTCGCAGCAGCGCGATCCGTTCTCCCGGGAAATCGGCCAGGACGGGATTTGTCTCCACGAGCAACCGCTCGATGCGGCGACCGAATTCTTCCTCCAGATCGGCGAGATGCCAGAGATGTTCGACGAAGGCGAACCTGCCGTCTCTCGCGCGCCTTCTCCATAGCGACTCCGGCACGATCGCCGCTACGTTCTGAAGGATGGGGATGAATTCTGAGAGTTGGTCGAGCTTCATTTCTGCGTCCATCGGTCTTCGCTCCTTCCCGCTCGATTCTAACGGTGTTTCTTGTGTGGCACAGGCACTCTTGCCTGTGTGCCGCGGCGTCGAGCCGCGGCGTTCCTGCTGCAATCAACAGGGAAGTCGGCCTCGACGGCCGACACACAGGCAAGAGTGCCTGTGCCACACAAGAACCAACAGCCTGATCTCAGACCGCCATTCGCTCCGTCATTGCGTCGATACCAAAGGTGATCTCGCCAGTCGTGACGTCCTCCACAATTTCGCATTCTCCTATCCGTCTCGGCAGGACCATGACTCGTTTCGTCGACGAGAATTTCTTGTCATGAGCCAACGCCGATTCGATCTTCGCCCGATCCAGAGATCGGGGCTTCCGCGGCGACAGACCAAACACGGCTTTCTCGATGACTTCGGAGTCGACCTGGGAGAGCAAACCTCGCCGAACGGCGATGGCATTGGCGGCCAGCATTCCCCACCCCACCGCTTCCCCGTGCGTCAATCCGGCGTAATCGAGTGCCGCCTCGACACCATGACCGATCGTGTGCCCGTAGTTCAGCAGCCGCCTCGCGCCGCCTTCCCGTACGTCGGACGAGACAATGTTCGCTTTCAGATCGACGGAGCGACGGACGATTTCGAGAAGCAGCGCTTCTTCCCGAAGCTCTTCCAGCGTTGCCTTCCTGAAGAGATCGAAGAGCGCTACATCGCCGATCACTCCCGATTTCAAGCTCTCGAAGAGTCCCGATACCAGTTCCGCACCGGGAAGCGTACCCAACACAGTGACATCGGAGATGACGGCCCGCGGCTGATGAAATGCGCCGATGAGATTCTTACCGCGACTGACGTTCACTCCCACTTTGCCGCCGATGCTGCTGTCTACCTGTGCCAGCAACGTGGTCGGAACCTGAATGACGTCGATGCCCCGGAGAAAGATCGCCGCTGCGAACCCCGCCGCGTCACCGACGACACCGCCGCCGACGAGGATGGCGATGGAGTCTCGCTTCAGACCGCGATCGAGAAACAACTCGATGATGCCCAGAACCGTTGTGGCCGTTTTGTTGGTCTCGCCATCGCCGAACAGAATCGGCTGACCTGCCTCCGCAATCAGCGGGGATAGACGTTCTCCGAGCAATCTCGCAATCGCAGCGCTCGACACTAGCATCCGCCGCTTGTTCCCGGCGACTTCCTTCGTCAGGACGTTCAACTCGTCGAGCAACCCGGCGCCGATATACACCGGATACGCTGACGCTCCATTCCCGACGAAGCGATACGGCTCGATCACGATGGCTTTACACGCAGAGAGATGCCGAGGTCGCGAAGCTGATCGTCATCGACGGGCGACGGAGCATCCGTCATCAGATCCTGACCTCGGGCTGTTTTTGGAAAGGCAATGACGTCGCGAATCGACGCCGCACGGGCCATCAGCATTACCATTCTGTCGAGTCCCAGCGCGATCCCCCCGTGGGGCGGCGCACCGAACCGGAAAGCATCGAGCAGAAATCCGAATCGCTCCCTGGCCTGCTCCTCGGAAATCCCCAGGGCGCTGAACATTCGCGATTGCAGTTTCGCATCGTTGATGCGGATGCTGCCGCCACCAAGCTCCAGACCGTTGAGAATCACGTCGTACGCTCGAGCGGTGACATTCGCTGGGTCGGTATCGATCTTCTCGAGATCCTCGACCGACGGAGAGGTGAAGGGATGGTGTCGCGCGCCGTAGCGATGGTTCGCTTCATCGTACTCGAACAGAGGAAAGTCGATCACCCACAGGAAGCTCCACTTCTCATCCGGAATGAGATTCTCTTCCCTGGCCACTCGCAGGCGGAGGTTTGCCAGCGCGTCCCAGACCTTCGGCTGCTTCCCTGCCACGATGAAGGCGATATCTCCTTCCTTCGCACCGAGTGGCGCACGCAGTCGTTCCGTTGACGCCTCGTCGAGAAACTTCTTGATCGACGAAGTGACCTCCTGATCGAACTTGATCCAGAGCAATCCCGTCGCACCGAAAACCTTCACGTACTCGGTGAGATCGTCGATTCGTTTCCTTGAGAACTTTGAGGACCCGGGAACGACGATGCCCTTGATTGCACCCTCCGTCGCTGCGGCCTGAAATGGCGGGAAAGCGATTCCCTCGACAGCCTGACCGAGATCGACCAGCTCCATTCCGAAGCGCATGTCGGGTCGATCGATCCCGAAGCGATCCATCGCCTCCTGCCATTTCATCCGCGGGAAGGGCGTCGTCAGGGCGATACCAGCTTCCGGAAAGACTTCGGCAAACATCCCCTCGATCAACGAGAAAATAAACTCCTCGTTGATGAACGAGGCCTCGATGTCGATCTGGGTGA
>DASZZV010000195.1:0-14950 GCA_035544835.1 Thermoanaerobaculia bacterium | reverse complement strand
TGGGCGGGGGCCCTTCCATCGTGGTGCTCGCAAACATTTTCGATTGCCAAGGGTCTAAGGCCCCCGCCCAGATCCCTCGCTGCGGCTCGGGATGACACCCACTCAGTTTCTTTTCTCAGTGGCAGCGCGCACGCTGTCCCTCCGCTCGGGATGACACATTCTGCCTGCTGCCAGTGAACGGAACTGCCTCTCTGCCAGCTCCTAAAACGGCGACGGAAAAGCGGGGCGGCGAAACATCGGAGTCACCGAATCGTTCAGAAGAACCCAGAGCGAGTAAATGCCCACGGCAGTCCCGATCGGGACGTTGATCAGGTTCATCACTCCGAGAATCATTACCAGCATCCTCGACCACGGCGCGCGACGAAGCAGGCCGACGCCACCGATGATCGTCGGTACCGAAAGCAGAAAAAGAAATCCTGCGATCACCGTGGCGATACTGGCGGTAATACCGATGGCCGTGGAGTCGCCCGAGATCAATCCCCCGCCGGCGATCACGACGAACACGAGCAATGCGGCCAGGCAGCCGAGAATACCCAATGCCACGTAGACCACGCCGAGAACTGTCACATGCTTTTCCATGTCCATGCCCTCTCCCTCCATCCTTGAATACGTAGACGGAGCGCGATAGTTCAAGTCAGCCGCGAGGAGGAACGCCCAGTTCCTCGCTGATGCTCAGCTCCGCAAAAAGACGCACCAGCCGGCGCGCCTCTTCGTCCCCTGCCGAATAGGATAGACAGAGTCGCTTCAACTCCACGTCATTGCTGCGCATCGGAATCGTGAAGCCGTTCTCGGGCTGACGGGGCGTAAAGGCGGGGCGTCGCAGCCAGATGTTGTCGTCCAACCGAAAGGTCACGAAAGGCGCCTCCATTCGTGTCGGCTCGCTCTCGTCAAAACTGACTGCAGACTCCAGCGACCGTCGTAGATCGATTTCGTGGCTTACGATCCCCGACAGCATCAACCGCAGGTCGTGATCCGATGCGCGAATCGCCTTGAAGAAACGGACCCCGGATTGATGTCTCCCGTCTTTCTCCATGGTCCGAACGACTCCACTTTCAAACTCGATCGGCTGCCCTTTCCACTCAAAGATGAGATTGCCTTCGACGACATCGAGCGGTGCTGGATGCTCGAGTCGGGCACCGAGAACTCCGAGATCGACGACGCGGACTGGACGCCCGCCAAAGCGTCCCTCGATCGGTTCGGGAAGAGTGAGACGTTGAAACTCGCGTCGCTCCTCGGTTCTCTCAGTCATCCCGGCATTGTAATCGTGATTTCCGCACCGGGCGGCCCGACCGTTTCGCCCCTGCTCGATTTCTCTACTTGACAACAATCTCAGCGCGAATAGGCTTCGCTCCGCATCCGACACGAGGTGGAGAGCATGGCTGAGGAAACATTCTGGAACGCGCGCAAGATTCTGAGCGAACTCTGTGACAATCCCAAACGGCTGGAAGTCCTGACCAGTTTCTGGAGCGGTGGTGATGAGACCCAGCGCCGTCTCGCTACCGCACATCTCTCCCGCACCATGCACTTTCGCGAGGAGACACTCCGCAAAGCACCGAAAGAAAAAAAGGCCGCCTGGCTGGCCTCGAAGCTTGCCTCACCCGAGCTCGAGACCTGCTTCGAAGCAGCGCTCATGGTCTATCACACCACCCGTGTATCGGAGATGCTGGGCGCGTTTCTCGATCAATGGGGCATTCCGCACAAGAAGGGCACAATCGAGGACGACGACTACAAGGCACCCACCAAAGAACAGGTGCGCGCCGGAGTCGAGGCGCTCAAAGATCGCTTTCCCCTTCAGGACATCCTGCTTTACCTCTCCTCGGCCGGCCTGCTGATGGGACCCGACTGGCGCAAAGCGACCTGGCCGGTGGTTGATGAGATGGTCGCGGCTAAAGCGTAGCGATCGACGAATCCAGCGTGCGAAGGCGCGCGGTAGACCTGTAGCACCGGGCGTGAGCCCGGTGTTCCGCGCCCGAGAAAAAAATGCTTTCAATTTATGCGAGCCCGCGAAGGCGGGCGGCAGTTTACCGGCACATCATCTGTCGCCCGCCTTCGCGGGCTCGTACAGTCTGAAAGCTCGAATTGCGGGCCATTCGCCAACACCGGGCTCACGCCCGGTGCTACAGGTCTACCGCGCGCCTTCGCGCGCTGCGGAGTCGGTGTCCGAAGGATACGCGCGAGACGCGAAGTCCGGCCTTATTTACGGTCGCAATCGATACATCAGAGCGGGCGAGGCGCCCGCTCCCCTCGGGTGAAGCCACGACCTGTTTGGCCTCAGCTGGCCGCGTACTTCAGCGACTGGGCCCGCGCGAGCTCGTCACACCGATTGTTCCATTTGTCGTTGGAGTGGCCTTTCACCTTCACCCACTCCACGCGGTGCTTCCGAACCTGAACAAGGAGGCGCTCCCACAGGTCACGGTTCTCGACTGGCTGTTTCTTGCTGTTGCGCCATCCGTTGCGCTCCCAACTCACGTACCAGCCGTCCCTGAAGCAGTTGATGACGTAAGCGCTGTCGCTGTGAACCCGCGCCACACACTGGCGCTTGAGCGATTCCAGCGCCTGGATCACGCCCATGATCTCCATGCGGTTGTTCGTGGTCATCTTCTCTCCCCCTGAGATCTCCTTCAGCGTGTCGTCGTACATCAGAACCGCGCCCCACCCCCCCGGGCCGGGGTTGCCCGAACAAGCACCGTCTGTATAGATGATCACTTCCTGCATGGACGGGGATTCTAAGCTGTCGGATGTCAGATGTGAGACGCCAGATTTCGGATTTCAGATTTCGTCCACCTGGGTCTTGTGTGGCACAGGCACTCTTGCCTGTGTGCCGCGGCGTCGAGCCGCGGCGTTCCTGCGACGATTCAAAGGAAGCTCGGCCTCGACGGCCGACACACAGGCAAGAGTGCCTGTGCTACACAAGATGCTCCAGACCGTCGATACAACCTAAGATAACGCCATGAAGGCAATCACGGTTCGCGAGCCCGGCGACGAGACCATGCTCGAACTACGAGAAATCCCGGCACCTCTTCTCAGCAGTCCCACCGAGGTCCGCATCGCGGTCGAGGCGACGGCGGTAAATCGCGCCGATCTGCTTCAACGCCAGGGACAATACCCGCCGCCACCGGGAGCATCGCCGATTCTCGGAATGGAGGGCGGCGGCCGGATCACCGAGGTCGGCTCCGCGGTTTCGGGCTGGAAGAAGGGGGACCGTGTCATGGCTCTTCTCGCCGGTGGTGGCTACGCCGAGGAGACAGTGGTCGATGAGAAGTGTGTCATGGCGGTTCCCGACACACTTTCGTTTGAGGAGGCGGGCGCGTTTCCGGAGACTTTCCTGACCGCATTCCTCAACATCTTCCTGCTTGGCGAAGCCGTTGAAGGGCAGTCCCTCCTCGTCCACGGTGGAGGCAGCGGGGTCGGCACCTCCTCCATCATCCTCGGGAAACTCGCCGGCCTGAAGGTGATCGTGACTGCCGGCAGCGACGAAAAATGCCGGCGATGCCTGGAGCTGGGCGCCACCAACGCGATCAACTATCGCAAGACCAACTTCGCCGAGGAGATCGGCCGTATCACAGAAGGTAAAGGTGTTGACCTCATTCTCGACAGCATCGGCGGCCCCTACCTCGAACCGAATATCGACTCGCTGACCTTCAACGGGACGCTGGTCATGATTGGCGGAATGGGCGGTCGCAAAGGTGAAGTCGATATCGGCAGAGTCCTCTCGAACCACCTCCGCATTCTAGGATCAACGCTCCGGTCTCGCAGTGCCGAGCAGAAGGGAATCATCATCAGCGCTTTTCTGAAGATGTTCGGGAAGGATCTGCAGCAGGGCCGGATCAGGCCTGTAATCGACCGCGTTCTGCCGCTGGCAGAAGCGGCCGCCGCCCATGAGTCGATGAAAAAGAGTGAGCACTTCGGAAAGATCGTGCTGAGGGTCGGCGCAAGCGATGAGCCGAAGCCCGCCGCAACGGCGAGTTAGTTGGTTCCTGTCCTGAGGTCGTTATTGGACGGTAGCCGAAGCTCGGCATGGAACGGGTCGTAGGCCCGCGCATGGCCTCGGTCTCCAGCCGCGGAGCGGCGGCATCGATGTCGCCCCTACGGGGCTCGCGACCGTCTTGTCATGGAATCGCGTCCCCAGCCTTACGGCTGGGGCTACAACGATTGCGGGCCTACGGCCCTTTCCGTGCGTCAAACGATCTTGTGGTACCCACTCCGAAAATACCCCAGCGGTTGTCCCTCTTCGAACTGCGCGCCGATGACCTCACCGACGAAGATGGAGTGATCCCCGCCGGGAAGTGTGGAATGCAGACGGCACTCGATCGTGCAGATCGCGCCGGCAATCAAGGGCAGTCCGAGCTTGCCCTCGACGGTCTCGATGCCGGCGAACCGGTCCTCGGAACGGCCCGCAAACTGGTTGGAGATGTTCTGCTGATTCTCGGCGAGGATGCTCACCGCGAACTTTTCGGCCCGAGGAATGGCCTCGTGGGACTTCACATTTTTCTCCACGCACACCAGAACGAGGGGCGGGTTCAGCGACAGCGACGCGAACGAGGCCACGGTCAGGCCGTAACGCGTTCCGTCCACCACCGTCGTGACGACCGTGACGCCGCTCAGAAAATGACTCATGGCCCGCTTGAATGTCGCGTCTTCGACAGCCACTACCAGCTCATCCATCTTCTTACCCCTTCCTTCTAGAAATCAGATCGCGCTCACGACTCACGTGAGCCCGACGGCGCCGAGTACGTCTCGGCAGGAGCGTCCGGTGATGCCTGGGGCTCCTCGTAATAGAGACTCTGTACCAATTCCAGCCGCCCCGGTACGGTCACGCCATTTTTCTGCACCAGAGAACGATCGACGAGCAGGCCCATCTCGGTCTCGATCCGCTGAAGGTCGCTGTCGATCTCGGTCAGCCGCGTCTCGCGATTGTGCAGGTGCTGCTGTCTCTCGTGCGTAGCGGCGAGGGTCGCTTCCTTCGATTGTTTCGTCGCCGGCGACAAGGCCGGTTCGCGCAACTCGGTCTCCAGCGTCGCCACCTGGCGCTGAAGTTCGCGCTCCGCTCCCTCGCGGTCACTGGCATCGAGCTCGTCACGAGAGATCAGGAGATCGAGAAAAAGATCGATGATCTGAAGCAAAGCCTCGCGGTTGGCTTCACTCATGAGGTCATCGGAAGCGCGAGAACGCTCGACGATCTGATGAGCCTGTGCTTCCAGTTTGGCGAGACGTGTTCGCGAAGAGGCCTTCAGCCGGTTCGTCTTCGCCGACACGTCGGCACTGGTGTGGTCGAGCAGCGCCGATCCGCTCATACGCCCGCGCGCGTCGACTGGATAAGCCAGCAGACCGGCAATAGGAAGATAAATCAGCTCACCGACGCCACCGACTCCCCACAGAAGGTGATGCGACATGCCGAGGTACACCGTGCCTGCCACCCAGAGGAGGTTCCAGGGAATCCATCCGATCAGCGGCAGGGGCGGTCCCCACAATACGTTGCGAAGAAATCTCTTCAAGACGTCGAGAATCTTCGCACACCGAACGCACAATTGTGAGAGATTCACGCCGTGGCACGATCTTCGAAAACAGGGAAGGTGATGAGTACGATCGATAAGGTGACGGCGCCGGCGGTATCGGAGCGTGGCCGTCGCATGCCCGCCTCGCCCATTCGGAAACTCACCCCCTTCGCCGACGCCGCCAAAGCGCGAGGTACGCGCGTGTACCACCTCAACATTGGCCAGCCCGATATCGAGACACCGGCGGTGATGCTGCGCCGCATTCACGATCTGCAGGAGAAGATCCTCGAATACACGCCGTCCGGCGGTACGCCCGAGTATCTCGAATCCATGCGGAAGTACTACGCCGGCGTCGGAATCGACATCGATCTCGCCAATATCATGGCCACCACTGGCGGCAGCGAGGCAATTCTGTTTTCCATGCTGGCCTGTGCCAGCAGCGGTGACGAAGCGATCGTAGTGGAACCGTTCTACACCAACTACCGCACCTTCGCCGAGATGGCCGGCATCCGTCTCGTCCCGATTACCAGCAGAGGCGAGGACGGCTTTCATCTGCCGGCACGGGAGCACTGGGAACGAATCATCACTCCCCGCACGAAGCTGGTCGTGATCTGCAATCCCGGAAATCCGACAGGGACGGTTTACTCGCGTGAAGAGTTGACGATGGTGGCCAGGCTTTGCCGCGATAAGGGGCTTTTCCTCGTCTCCGACGAGGTCTATCGGGAATTCGTATACGACGGACGTCAGGCAATCTCGGCTCTTTCGCTGAAGGGCTTCGAAGAGCAGGTCATCGTCATCGACAGTCTCTCCAAACGCTACAGTGCGTGTGGGATCAGGCTCGGCTGCCTCGTGACGAGAAACGCCGAGGTCTATGACGCCTGCATGAGGATGGCACAGGGCCGTCTGTCCGCTCCCGGACTGGCGCAGATTGCAGCGGCCGCGGCGACAGAGCTCGGACCGGAATATCACCAACAGGTCGTCACCGAGTATCAACACCGGCGGGACCTTCTGTTCGAAGAGCTGCAGAAGATCCCCGGAGTATTTCTGCGAAAACCGGAAGGAGCCTTTTATTTCATCGCCCGGCTTCCCGTGCGCGACAGCGAAGATTTCGCGCGGTGGCTGCTGCAGCATTTCGAGCTCGATGGCGCCACGGTCATGGTGGCGCCGGCCCCCGGCTTTTACGCCACCGAGGGACTGGGACACAATGAGGTACGAATCGCTTACGTGCTGAATCAGGACGATCTCCGTGCCGCGGTGCGAATTCTGGCCGCCGCCCTGGATCGCTACTGCAGCGACCGCGAACTGCGGACCGTCGACAGGCCAGCCCCCGATGCGCAGGAATCGCCGGACTTCCACATCCCGCCGGAGAGCTGACGGCTATCGGAGCGCCGCTTGTGTGGCACAGGCATTCTTGCCTGTGTGTCGGCCGTCGAGGCCGACTTTTCTGTGAATCGCAGCAGGAACGCCACGGCTCGACGCCGTGGCACACAGGCAAGAGTGCCTGTGCCACACAAGACCCACATCCGCTGCTATATTCGCTTCAATGCTCAATGCCGGAAGCGAATCACAACCCGGCGAAGTGCGCACCTTCCCTCTGCTGATCCTCGCTGCGCATCTGGTGACAGGTTTCGCTTTTCTCTCCCCCGGCTGGATCCGCCCTGACTCCGTCGCCGTCTACTCCTGGCTCCGATCGCTGCTCTTCGACCGCGACCTGCTCTTTTTCAACGAATGGTCAGGCTACGGAATGATCGGAAACGGCTTCGCCTGGTTCAAAGAGATCACTCCGACCGGAGCCCTCGCCAATCACTGGTGGATCGGAACCTCCCTCCTCTCGGCTCCGTTCTACTGCGCCGCCCTGGCGATGAAGCGACTCTTCTCGGTTCCGGGCGATGGGTTCTCCGGGATCTACCCGGCGACCCTGGGCTGGTCGTCGGTGCTCTTCGCATGCGGAGCGCTCGTCGCCGCCGAACGCGTTCAGGCCGGGCTGAAGATCGAGCCGAAGGCCCGGCTCTTCTCTCTTGCCGCGGTGTGGGTAGGGACGCCGCTGTTCTGGTACGAATATCGTTTCCCGCTTGGCACCCATGCCGCCGGCGCCCTCACCGTCGGCGCGCTGACCTGGCTGCTCTGGAAAGCGTCAACGGATGAATCAAATCTGATCGACGGGGCGTTGATCGGTCTGGTGCTCGGTCTCT
The DNA here is from genome assembly GCA_035544835.1 of Thermoanaerobaculia bacterium. Classification (GTDB taxonomy): domain Bacteria; phylum Acidobacteriota; class Thermoanaerobaculia; order Gp7-AA8; family Gp7-AA8; genus DASZZV01. The sequence continues at coordinate 7,263 of DASZZV010000195.1, read as the reverse complement.
GTATCGCCACCCGCCTGCAGCACTTCGTTCTCGCACTGCCGGTTCTGTATGTGATCTGGAAGCGAGGTCTCCGCAGACTGGTCCCCGCGATCACGGCGGGTGCGACGCTGCCGCTGGCGATTCAGGCGACGGCCTGGCAGATCGTGTACGGGCATCCCCTGGGACCGCTGGTCCGGGGGTCCAACCTCGAGGGAGTGACCTGGATGCCGTTCCGCACCGTGGCCGTGGCCCCGGTACTTTTTTCATCGTTTCACGGGCTCTTCATCTGGTCGCCGGTCGTGGCGCTGGCCGTCATCGGCTGGTTCGCTGCACCGCGCGAGCATCGTTTGCTGGCGATGGTTCTGCTGCTGATGTTTCTCGGCGAGCTCGTCGCCAACAGCGCTTTCGATCGCTACTGGTGGGGCGGGATGTCTTTTGGAGCACGACGCTTCACCGATCTCGCGGCTCCCTTCGCCATCGGCCTGGCGTTACTTCTGTCGGGCCGCTGGCGCCGGATCGTCTACCTGTTGACCAGTCTGAGCATCGGATGGTCAACGCTCCTGATCGCAGCGGCGATCTCCGGCCACCTCTCTCTGGAACACGACGTGGCACCATCGACGCTGCTGCGAGTAGCGCTGCGAAATGGCTTTCATGTGTCGGGTTTGCATTCAGCGCTCACCGAATCCTCCCTTCGCCTTTTTTACCCGCTGGTACTTCTGCTCGTTCTCGGGGTCGGCGCCCCGATTTGTTCTCTCCTTCGAAGGCCGCGCATCCTGATATCCGTCAGCGTCGCCTACCTGACCCTCGCGCTCCTGTTCGTCGCCTCCAGTGCCTCACTCACTCTTCAAAGAGCTCCGGGGGATCAGCGACGATTCGGCCTGAGCCCGTCTACGTCAGCGATCGGCCCACTTCTGGATCAGCGGAAACTCATCGCCGAGGAAGTCGTATACCTGCAGCGGAGGGAACAGCACGACGCTGTTGCGGAGAGAGCTCGAGAGATCGGCGCCATCGACCGGCGGCTGGCCTCACTGGGTGCACCTTGATCGCCTGTTACAAGGATGTGAAAGATCCCATTGCAAAGTGATTGCCTGGAACTTTTTTCTGAAAGAATCGTCTGACCAGAGAATGAAAACATCGACGAAGGGGAGATTCGTATGCTGACAAAATTGCGAACGGTCACGCTGATCACCGCGGCAGTCACGGCAATCGGCTGCAATCTCTCACACACCACAGACACTCTCGTAGGGAAATTCGCCTCGGCGGCGCTCCACTCGGTTCTCAATCGCGCCGCGGCTGCCAGTGCCGCCCAGAGCGAGAAGAGCTCGTCGCCGGCTGACGTTACCGCCGACGCCGCCCTGCCGGCACATCACCGGTCACGGACCACCGTCGTTGCTCCGCCTGCTCGGATTCCTCCCCAGAGTGAAGATATCCGGGATGCCGCACTAGAGACCAACGAGATCATGACCGTGTCGGCACCGCGCATGGCGGTGCCACCGAGCATCGCGGCGATGGAGCGGCGCTTTGTATTCGTCAATACCGCCGAGGGTCATGTTCACGGACAGATTCCCGAGCTCGTGCGGCTGAGACGCTGCATGGTGAAAGCAAATGCCGAGTCGATCCAGAGGATCGTCAAAGAGGCGAAGATGGCGCAGATGTCAATCGTCAGGTCGCAGGAGTTTGCACACCTCTCGATCGACATTTCTCTCCCGCCCGATGTGCCGATGACGCCCGAAATGCGAACGGTGGTTTGCCCAAATCGCGACCGCGCTCGCTCATCGAGCTAGGTGTAGGTATCGGCGGGCACCTCTGGTCCCTCTACTTACTGACCATTCCCGCACTCAGAAATCTCTCCACATCTCCCGTTGCCAGCGGCCGGCTGAACAGGAAGCCCTGCATCTGGTTACAGCCATGCTCCAGCAGGAATTGCTTCTGCTCCTCGGTCTCGACCCCCTCGGCAATCAACTCGAGATTGACCCCGCGCGCCATGGCGATGACGGCCAATACGATCGCGGCGTCGCTACCGCTTCGCATGATGTCGCGAACGAAGCTCTGATCGATCTTCAGAACGTCCAGCGGAAAACGCTTGAGATAGTTCAGAGAGGAATGGCCCGTGCCGAAGTCGTCGATGGCAATGCGCATCCCCATTTCCTTGAGTCGATTGAGCACGGCAATGGTGCGTTCGGTGTTCTGCATGGCCGTGCTTTCGGTGATCTCGAGCTCGAGGCACTCCGGATCGATCTCGGTGTCGCGGAGGATGCTCCGGATCGATCCCAGCAGCTCCGGTTGTTGGAACTGACGGGCGGAGAGGTTCACGGCCATTCGCAGCTCTTCATGACCTGATCGATGCCAGACCTTCAGCTGCGCGCAGGCTGTGCGTAAAACCCACTCCCCGATCCGAAGAATGAGTCCACTGTTCTCGGCGATGGGAATGAAGGTAGCAGGGCTCACGGCTCCGCGCTGTGGATGACGCCATCTTAAAAGCGCTTCCACACCGACTACCATGCCCTTCACCACGTCGACCTGCGGTTGATACTCGATATGCAGTTCGCCGTTGTCGATGGCGGAGCGGAGGCTGACCTCGAGGATCAATCGCTCCATGGCCTTGCCGGCGATGGTTCCGGTGCAGAGCTGATAGCCGTTCCGCCCGAGCTCTTTGGCCCGATACATGGCGCTGTCGGCATTCTTGATCAGGGACTCCGGCGAATCGCCGTCAGTGGGAAACATGGCGATACCGATACTCGCGCTGAGGTAGAAGGCATGGTCACCTACGTGATAGGGATGAGCGATCGTCTCGAGGAGCTTCTGAGCGACTCTCATGGCGTCCTGGGGGCCGCTGATGCGGCTCAGCATCACCGTGAACTCGTCGCCGCCGACACGCGCCAGCGAGTCTTCGGTCCGGATCAGCGGTTCCATCCTCGTCGCCGCCTGGCGCAGGATCTCGTCTCCGACTCCGTGTCCCATCGAGTCGTTGATGCTCTTGAAACGATCGAGGTCGGCGAACAGCACCGCCATGGAGTGACCCTCGCGCCTGGCCTGCGATATGGCCGGCACTAGCCTCAGCTCGAAAAGCTTGCGGTTGGGAAGCCCGGTCAGCGAATCGTGATAAGCCTGATAGGCGATCTGCTCCTCGGCTTCTTTTCTCTCGGTGATGTCGAACATTGTCCCTTCGACGATGGGCTCTCCATCGCCCAGGTCGACAAGAGAGATGTTCTCGAGGACGGTGATTTCCCGGCCGTCGGCCCGCCGCAGCCGAACCTCCACATTCGTGATTTCCCGCTCGACCTCGAGCCTCTTCATCAGCGCCTTGCGCTCGCTCGGATTGGTATACATTTCTCCGGCATTGCGGCCGACCGTCTGCTGCCGTGTCGCCAGGCCGAGGATACGCACACAGGCTTCGTTACAGTCGATGATGCGTCCGTCGACCGCATTCCTGAAAACACCGGCCAGGTTCCGCTCGAAAAGCTGGCGATACTTTCGCTCCGAGGCCTGAACCACGGCCTCGTTGCGCTTCCGTCCAGTCCTGTCTCGGTTGACCGTGAGGATCGCTACTCTGCCATCAACGATGATCTTTGAGGCACAAACCTCCAGATGAATCTCCGTTCCGTCCTTGCGAAACTGCGTGGTCTCGAGCTGGATCGCCTCGGTACCTTCGAGAACCTGGGTGATCTTCTGCCGCCCCAGCTGCACGTCTTTCGAGATCGCGGTGAGGTGCATCCCCATCAACTCTTCACGGGTAAAACCGTAAAGGGCGCAAGCACTGGCGTTGACCTCGAGGACTGCCTCTGTCTCGGCGTCGAAGACCAGCATCGCATCGAAGGCCGATTCGAAGAGCTTACGGTAGTCATCTCCCGTCAGAGGCGTAGAAGGGCGCCTCGAGAACAGAGCCATGGGCGATAGTGTCGCATGAATCGATCCATGCGGCAGTCTCTTGCGGAGAGCTCGGAAGAAGAACAAGAAACGGAATTGTGAATTCGGTTCTCGACCTTTCGAGAGGCGGCACGGCGCCGCCTCCCCCTTCGTGCGCGGCGGACTACTTCTTGGTCCACTGATCCATCCAGGCCATCACGGTGTCGTACCAGAGGATGGAATTTGCGGGCTTCAATACCCAGTGATTCTCGTCGGGGAAGTAGAGGAACCTGCTCGGGATACCCCGCCGTTGCAACGCCGTAAATGTGGCCATGCCCTCGGTCTCCACGACGCGGAAGTCCTGCGCTCCGTGAATGACCAGCATGGGCGTCTTCCAGTTCTTCACGAAACTGAGGGGATTGTGGACCTCATAACCGGTGGGGTTGTCCCAGGGTGTTCCACCATGCTCCCATTCCGGGAACCAGAGCTCTTCGGTACCGAAGTATGCGAAGCGTTCGTCGAGGTTTCCGTCATGCGCCACGAGGCTACGGAACCGATCCGGCCAGTTGCCGGCGATCCAGTTGATCATGTAGCCGCCGTAGGAAGCACCCGCTGCGGAAGCATGATCACCGTCCAGCCATGAGTATTTCTCAACCGCCGCCGCCAACCCCTTCTGCAGGTCGACGAAGGGCTTGCCGCCCCAGTCGCCGCGGATGGCGTCGCTGAACGCCTGCCCGTACCCGGTCGACCCGTGAAAGTCGATCATGACCGCGCCGTATCCGGCTCCTGCCCAGGCCTGCGGATTCCAGCGATAGTGAAAGTGATTCCCCATCGAGCCTTGCGGCCCACCGTGAATGAGAAATGCGATCGGATACTTGCGCCCGGGAGTGAAGTCGGCAGGCTTCACGACGTAGCCGTAGACCTTGTCGCCATTCGCACCGGTGAAGGTGAACTGCTCGAACTGACCCATTCTCGTCGCCGCAACTTTCTCGCGATTGATATTCGTGAGCTGCCGGACATCGGTTCCGTCGGCCTTCGTCGAGAAAAGCTCAGCGGGCTGAGTCAGTGTGTCGAGTGAATAGACCAGGCGGTCGCCGGTCTTCCAGCGGGCCACGACCGGGCTCGAGACCGTGCCGTTCATGACGACCGTTCGCGCCGCACCCGTCTTCGAGTCGATGGCGAACAGCGAGTGCTGCCCCAGGTTGTCAGCGGATGCGTAAATCGTGCGGCCGTCGGAAGACCAGCTCAGGTCAGCGGGTGAGCGATCCCAGGACTCGGAAAGCACGCGGCTTTCGCCATCAGGCCAGGAGCGCACCACGATGCGGAAGCGATCGGCCTCGAAGCCAGGGCGTGACATGGCCAGATACGCCAGAGTCTTGCCGTCCGGTGAGAAGGCCGGATTCGAATCCCAGGCCTTGTTGGCCGCGGTGAGGTTGCGCCGATTCTTGCCGTCCACACCGGCGACATAGAGATCGAAGTTGGTCGACCACGACTCCGTGCGGCCGGCATCGCGCGCCGTAAAGACGATCGATCTCGAGTCGGGCGTGAAGGCGAACTCCTCGCTTCCCCCGAACGGCTTCGAGGGAACGTCCGCTGCCATGCCGGCAGAGACATCGACGGCGGCTCCGCCACTCAACGGCATCACGAAAAGGTGATTCCGGGTTCCGTTCGAAAAGGTATCCCAATGGCGGAAGAAGAGCTCGTCGAAGATCTGACCACTGGCCTTGCTCTTCGAACGATCTGCCATGCGCTGCACGCTCTCGTCGATCGTTTTCGAGTCGGGGAAGACTTCGAGGCTGAAAGCGATACGGGCTCCATCGGGCGAGAGCATGAGGTTGCTGACGTCGAGCGGGAGGGTAGTTACCTGAGTCGCCTCGCCACCGTCTGCCGGTATCTTCCAGACCTGAGAAGAGCCGGAGCGCGTGGAGAGGAAATAGATGCTCCGGCCGTCCGGCGACCAGCGTGGATTCGTATCCGCGGCAGGGTTGGAGGTGAGACGCCGCAATCCGGTTCCGTCGCTGCTGACGAGCCACAGGTCGGTGCGCCCTTTGTTCGCTTCGAGGTCGGTGGTGCGAACAACAAAGCAGATCCATTTTGCATCGGGCGAGACCTGCGGATCAGACACGCGATCCATCGCTACCATGTCGCGAACCCCGAACGGATGAGTCTCGGCGACCAGTGGCGACAACGAAATTGCCGCCACGAACGCGAGCGACAAAAGGAGCTTCATACGAAACATTCAGTCCTCCTCGAAAAGCGAGGGACATTCTACGTCCGGGAGCACTCCGGCCGTCGTCTCCAAGTGGCCTTTTATGTGGCACAGGCACTCTTGCCTGTGTGCCACGGCGTCGAGCCGTGGCGTTTCTGTGAATGATCTATAGGGAAGTCGGCCTCGACGGCCGACGCACAGGCAAGAGTGCCTGTGCCACACAAGAAGCAACTACACTCTTTCCATGCCCGAGCTTCCCGAAGTCGAGATCTACCGCCGTTACTTTCAGGAGCACGCGCTCGAGAAGAACATCGAGCGGGTTCGCGTGCTCGACGCCAGGGTGCTTCGCGACATTTCGGCCTCGCGGCTCAACTCCTCGCTACGGAACCGCCACTTCCTGTCGACGCGCAGGCATGGCAAGCATCTGTTCGCCGAAACGGATGACGACCTCTGGCTTCGAATTCACTTCGGCATGTCGGGAGATCTCTACTACTACCCACGACAGGCCCTCAGTGAGTCGGCCCAGCATCCGACGCCCCGCTTCGCGCGCGTCATTTTCGATTTTTCCAATGGCTACTCGCTCGCCTACGACGACGCCCGGCTGTTCGGAATGGTCAGCGTCGTCGAAGAGCCGTCTCGATTCGTGAAGGACCAGGCCCTCGGGCCAGATCCCCTCGATGCCACTTTCACTGCTCGCCGGTTCCGCGCGCTCTTCGTCGGTAAGCGAGGCGCCGTCAAGTCTCTACTCATGAATCAGAGCAACATCGCCGGTCTCGGGAATCTCTACGTCGATGAGATCCTCTTCCAGACCGGCGTCCACCCCAGCCGCTCGGTGGCCGCCGTCGACCCAGCAGAAATCGATGACATGTACAGAATCATGCGAACGATCCTCCGGACCGTGATCGCCCGCAAAGTTCGGGGCGCCGGCTATCCGGCAAAGTATCTCGTGCCGAGACGCGATCCCGGCGGGAACTGTACCCGCTGCAGCGGAAAGATAGGCAGGATCGTTGTATTCGGAAGAACGACGTACTTCTGCGAAGAGCATCAGAAGTAAGGGCAAATGACACAGATAGTTCCCGTCATTCTGAGGACGCGTCGCGCGGCCGAAGAATCTCCATGGCAGGATCCAGATTTCAGATCGTCCTATCTTGAGATCCTTCGCTGCGGCTTCTAAGAAACTCCCAGTATTTAGGCCGCTTTGCGGAGGTGTCATCCCGAGCGTCGAGCGA
>DASZZV010000194.1:0-7833 GCA_035544835.1 Thermoanaerobaculia bacterium | reverse complement strand
TCGATCTCAGGCCGGTCGAAAGGTAGAGGCGGCGTGGCGGCTGATGCAGCAGGGCCAGACCGATCAGGCAGACCGGCGCCTCGCCGACATCGAACGCCGCGACCCGACCTACCGGCCAGCCACGCTGGCCCGCGCTGGCATCGCCCTTCAGAGCGGCAACACCGAAAAGGCTGCAGAGTTGATCGCGAAAAGCCGCGGCGACCTCACCGACTACACCGCCGCGGACGTCTATGCGGCAGAGCTCGCGATTGCTCAGGGCGACCTCAAGACCGCCTACCAGCGTTACCAGATCGCCACTCACGAGCCTGGAGCGCCCGCTGCGGTCGGGACCCGAACGCAGGATGTCAGAAAGCAGCTCTTCGATCAGCTCTTCGCCGCCAGTACAAGCAGTGCAGCTGACGAGCAGGCCATCGCCTCACTTCGTGAAGCTCTCTCCATCTATCCGGAATCGGAAACGGCACGAATTTCTCTGGTTCGGCGACTCATCGCCGCACGGCGCTACGAGGAAGGGCGGCGGGAGCTCGATCCGATCTTCATGCGTGGACTCACCGACCGCCCCGATGTGCAGGAAGCGCTCGCCGACATTGACGTCGGCCGCGGTCGCTTTCAGGAAGCCATCACCAGACTCGATCGACTCTATCGCAGTCATCCCGAGGCGCGCTATGCCGCGAGGCTCCAGGAAATCAAAGACGAATACGCGTTGGCCAACATGCCGCCGCAGTACGCGCGCGCCCTCGAGAGCTCGGCCCTCACGCGCGCCGACGCCGCAGTTCTCATCTACTGGACTTTGAGCGCAGTTCGTTTCGCCCAGAACCTCTCGCAGCCGCCGATCGCAGTCGACATCACCAACGTCATGGGCAGAGAGGAACTGATCCGCGCTCTGGCACTGCGGCTGTACAACGTCGATCCGATCACCAGAACGGCCAGTCCGAATCGCGTGATAACGGCCTCGAGTTTCGTTCGTCTGGCGGCTTCTCTTCTGACTTTGCGAGGCACACCAGCGTGCGGCAGCGCTCTGCCCGAGGAGCCCAACGATCTATTGCGGGCGCAAAAGCTGCTGGAGGCCTGCGGCACTTCCACGACCGAGCTGCTCGCCAGTCCCGAGGCACCTGTCAGTGGCCGCCAGGCCAAAGCATTGCTGGAGAAGCTCGAGAGCATCCCGTCAGCTGAAAAGCGATAGCCGAGGCACGGCCACCCGCTTTCGAATCAGCCTTCGCAGATGGGCTTCGCTGGCCCGAGCTCTGGTCTCTGCCTTGGTCGGCACGGAACCGAGGTCCCTTTCAACCGCGCTGGTGATTGTCGCTTGTTCGGACGATGGGAGCGACTCGAAAAGGCTCGACAGCAGGTCGCGATCGACTTCAATGAGTGCCTCTTCGATCTTCGGAATACTTCCGAGTGCGGCGAGGCCCTCCAGCCTGAACGCTGCCGCCAGGATCGCCGCAGCGAATTGCGGCGTCTCGATTGCCGCCGAACGAAGGGCGCCGCTCAACTCCTGAAGTCTGGAGATCCCATCGATTTCCGGAACCGTTCCCTCACTGCCGACGGCCAGATCGCGACGCTCTTCCCAGATCTCTTTCACGGCATGCCGGCAGTACCGCAAACTGGAAATCAGCTTCTTTCTGCCGCCCGCTTCTTTTTTTTCGAAGCATTGATCGATGGCCTCGACCACAACGGCAAGAGGGATCCCCTCGTCGCGCCAGCTCTTCATCAGAGCCCAGTCTTTCCCCGAGAAAAGAAAGGGCGTGCCACGCCGGCTTGTGAAATGCGATTCGATCTCGAGGAAGTAAGAATCCCCGCTCCCGGAGGCATCCTCGCCTTCAGCACGATTCTCCGTCACCGTTTTAACGTATCACGCCATGCGATACCATGCAGAGCGACCGATGGCTGCAACCAAGCGTCCCGCTGAAGTCACAGTATTCTCGCCACTTCTGGCGCCGACCAGTCATCAGCTGGCGGGAGACCTCGTCACGATTGGGCGCGCCTCCGATTGCACCATTCCGGTCAAGGACCGCTACCTCTCCCGCAAGCACGCCGAGTTGCTGACCATCGACGGGAAGTGGACCCTGCGCGATTGCGGAAGCGCGAATGGAACGTATCTCAACGGCAACCGCGTCAGCGCCGACTCGCCGCTCAAATCCGGCGATCGCATCCGCCTCGGCGATACCGAGCTGCTCTTTCAGTCTGAGTACTCAACCGATCGTTTCATCGCCATCTCCGACAGCAGACTGACGCCGACGATCTCGATTCCGATTCAGGAGATCATTGACAGCCGGCAGGAGCAGCTCACTGGAAAAAGTCTCGATCGATTCCGGATCCTCAACGCCCTGGCCATGGAGCTGATCGAAGATCGTCCGCTCGATCAGCTCTTCGGTTTCATCGTCGATCGAATCATGGATCATCTGCAGCCGTCGCGTACTGCCATCGGACTCCTCACCGAGAACGGGAAGAGTCTAGCCAGCATCGAGCTGCGTCGACAGAACAAGAACGACCTCAGTGAGCTGCACATCAGTCAGACTCTGTTGAACGAGGTCGTCCAGGAGAAGAAGGCGCTGGCTTTCGTCGACATCGGGGTCGACGACAAGCTCAGCAGAGTGCAATCGATCATCATGCAGGGCATCCACTCGGTGGTTTGCGCCCCGCTTCTCATTCAGGGCGTGGTAGCGGGCGTGCTGTATGTCGACTACTACTTCACGCAGAAGTCGCTGTCGGAGGAGGATGTCCGGCTGGTCGGCCAGATCGCCCGTTTTGCCGCCGCGAAGCTCGAGAACACGCGACTGCGTGAAGAGGCTCTGCAGAAGCGGCTCATGGACGAAGAGCTCAACACGGCCTACGTCATTCAGCGGCGACTCCTCCCCGCCGCGGCTCCGGAAATCGCCGGCTACACGTTTGCGGGTGTCAACAAGCCCTGCCGCACCGTCAGTGGTGATTACTACGACTTCGTGGTGCGGCCCAACGGCACGGTGTATTTCGTCATCGCCGATGTGAGCGGAAAAGGGGTCACCGCGGCGCTTCTCATGGCCGGTCTACAAGCCGCTTTTCGGATTTACACCAAGAACGATCCCTCCCCGGCCGAACTGGTAACACTCCTCAATGCCATGCTGAAGGAGAACCTTCCGCAATCGAAATTCGTGACGCTTTTTGCGGGTCGAGTGCACGCCTCGACCGGTCACATCGAGTTCTGCAACGCCGGGCATACGCCGCCGCTCTATATCACCGCCAAAGGAGTCGAGGAGCTCACCGAGACCGATCTTCTGTTGGGCATGTTCCCCCGAGCTCAATACAGGAACCAGATTCTGGAGATGGGCGCCGGGGACTCACTGGTACTCTTCACCGACGGAGTCACCGAGGCAGAGAGTTCCGATGGAGTCGAGTTCGGATCCCCAAAAATTGCGGCAGCCATTCGCAACCGTCACGGTTCGACGGCCTCCGATGTCGCTGAAGGACTCCAGAACGCGATCTTCACCCACACCACTGACCACTCGCTCGAGGACGACCTCACTCTGGTTGTAGTTAGCAGAAACGCCGGGTGGGATCGAGAGTAGGGAGCGGTCGCCGCTTGCTTGTGTGGCACAGGCACTCTTGCCTGTGTGTCGGCCGTCGAGGCCGACTTCCCCGTAGCTAGTCACAGAAAAGCCACGGCTCGACGCCGTGGCACACAGGCAAGAGTGCCTGTGCCACACAAACAAACCCCCTACTCGTTACCCAACCACGCCTCGATCACCTGATTCGCCTCGTCGTTCTTGAAGTTGTACCAGGCGCGCTCGAGGGTGCGGTTCGTTGAGAGCAGCTTCCGAAAATCGGCGGGCGAAGGAGCGGCGGTAACGAGGGCCGGGCGCTCGGGAATCTCGTCGAGGTTCTGCGCGAAACGCAGGCGCTCGGCGGCATCGGACTCGGTAGAACGCCGGGGGACGCGGCGGAAGCGAGCTGGATTGACGTTCGCCGCTTGAATGCCGGCAATGTCGGCCAGGGGCACGTCGAGCACCTCACCGGTCTCGCGGTCGAGGAAATGCTCGAGCTGACCCGAGTCGTCGAGGTAGGCGACCTGGAGCCCCTCCACATCGACCTCAACCGCACTCGTCGAGGCGGGTGTCGCCGCAGAGGCTGGCTTCACTGCAGGCGACGAGACCTCTTTGACCCAACCGGTCTGCTTCGCCAGGAACTCTTCATTCCTGCGAACGGAATCGGCAGCACGACGGCGGCTCCAACCCTTCAGACCGAGCTTTATCTTCTGCAGGAAAGAAATGGCCATGGTGACTCGCCTCCGCGCGCCTGAGAAGACTTAGACTTATGTCAGCTTCTAGCTTCTAGCCTTTAGCTAGAAGCTAGAAGCTAGAGGCTAGAAGCTGACATCTGGCATCAATCTATCACCGGGGCGGAGTGCAATGAGCAGCGATCGACTACAGGACAGCCTCGACATTGATCGCAGATCGGCGATCGAGATCGTCGACCTCATCCAGTCTCAGGACCGTCTGGTCGTCGACGCCATCGCCGTCGATCGCGAGCGTCTGGCCCGCGCCATCGAAGAGGTCGCGGAGCGGTTGCGACACGGTGGTCGCATGTTCTACATCGGCGCTGGAACGAGCGGTCGCATCGCCATGGTCGATGCCTCGGAATTGCCTCCGACGTTTGGCGTCCCCGCCGACCTGGTCCAGGTGATCATGGCTGGCGGCGAGGAGGCCTTTTTTAGAGCTGTCGAAGGAGCCGAGGATAGCGAGGAAGAGGGCATTGCTGCTGTCGCGGCGCGCGTCCGAGCTGAGGACGCCGTCGTCGGGATCGCTGCCTCGGGGTCGACTCCCTTTACAGTCGGGGGGATTCGTAAGGCCAACATGCTCGGAGCCCTCACCATCGGCATCACTTCAGTGGCCAACTCTCCGCTCGTACAGGAGTGCGATATCCCGATCGTGGCTGCCACCGGACCCGAGGTCATCATGGGGTCGAGCAGAATGAAATCGGGGACGGCTCAGAAGCTCATCCTGAACACTCTCTCCACCGGCGTGATGGTGCTTCTCGGCAAGGTCTACTCGAATCTGATGATCGAGATGCCGGCGACAAACCAGAAGCTCCAGCGACGGGCCCAGCGTATGGTGGAGATCGCGTCCGGGGCTTCGGCCGCCGAGGCCAGGCGAGCGCTGGTCGAGAGCGGCGGAGACGTGAAGGGCTCAATTGTCATGCTGAAGAAAGGGGTCACGGCCAAAGAGGCGCAAGCGCTGCTCGAAGGCAGCCATGGCAACCTTCGCGGAGTCCTCGAGTCGTGAATCGCGTCGAGCGTCTCATCGAGATCGTTCGGAAGCCCAGACGCACCGTCCTCGGGCTGATGTCAGGCACGTCGGTCGACGGGATCGACGCTGCGGTCGTGGACATCGAAGGTGGCGGCGCTACGGCGCGTACTTCGCTTCGATGCTTTCGGAGCTATCCATTTCCATCAGGGATCAGGTCGCGAATTTTTCGTCTGTTCAATCCGAAGCTGGCCCGCGTGGATGAGATCTGTCATCTCGACTTTCTCATGGGCGAGCTCTTCGCCGAAGCGGCCAACCGCATCATTCAGGAATGCGGCCTGAATACCGGCGACGTCGATCTGATCGGCACGGCCGGACAGACCATCTGGCATGACCCGGAAGCGCGTCGCGAGAATCTCGACGTACCGTGGATCTCCCACCCGATCGAGACGCGGTCGACACTGGCCATCGGTCAGAGCGCGGTCCTGGCCGAGCGCACCGGCATTGTCACCATCGGTGATCTCCGCGTTCGCGACGTCGCAGCCGGTGGGCAGGGAGCACCGCTCATCGCCTATGCCGATTGGGTTCTGCTCCGAAGCGAGACCATTGGCCGTTGTATTCAAAACATCGGCGGCATCGGCAACGTCACATATCTCCCTCCCGCCGGACCGCTGGAAAGCGTGATCGCTTTTGATACCGGTCCCGGCAATATGGTGATCGACGCCCTCACCGACGTCGCCACAGGCGGTCGCTTGAAGTTCGACAAGGACGGCAGAATGGCGGCCGCGGGGAAGGTCGACACAACCCTGCTGCAAGCCTGGCTCGACGATCCTTATTTCGCGAAGAAGCCACCCAAGACGACCGGGCGCGAGCGATTCGGCGTGCAGTTCGCTCGACGTGTGCTCACCGAGGCGCAAGGCGTGCCGCTCGAAATTCTGATCGCCACGGCAACGGCGCTGACGGCACACAGCATCGCCTTTGCATACCGTGATTTCGTTACTCCTCACGGTCCGGTGGACGAGGTGATTGTCGGCGGCGGAGGCTCTGAGAATCCGACACTCATGAGCATGATTCGAGAGCTCATTCCAGCCGCAGCGGTCGTTCGTCATGAAGATCGTGGTATCAGCAGCAGGGCAAAGGAGGCGATCGCCATTGCCATCATCGCCAACGACTCGGTGCTGGGGATGAACACAAATGTCTCGGGGGCGACGGGAGGGCGGCCAACGGTGTTAGGAAAGATCAGCCTATGACGGTCACGACGATTCGCGGCACAGCCTTCGTCGGAGGACATCTTCATCCGAATGTGACCATCTCGCTGGATCGACAGTACATCGCCACGGTCGATCTGGGCTCGGATACACCCTCCAATGCCGATGCGAATCTTATCGTCCCAGGCTTCATCGACCTGCACGTCCACGGAGCGGACGGCGCCGATTTCATGGACGGGACGGCCGAGGCAGTTCGGACCGTCACGGCCGCCCATCTGCGATCCGGCACCACTGCGCTCGCTGCGACGACCTTGTCTGCTTCGCACGAGGACACCAACAGGGCCATTGACGCGATCGTCGCCGCCAGGAGAGTCGTCGCCGCCCCTGGCGCTGAGATCATCGCCATTCATCTCGAAGGCCCTTTTATCAACCGAGGCAAAGCGGGAGCGCAGCATCCCGGTTCCATCCGGCCTGCCGATCTGCGCGAGGTGGAGAACTGGCTTTCTCGCGCCCCGGATTTGAAATGGATCATGACGGTTGCTCCGGAGATCCCCGGCGTCATCGCTCTGATTGAACACTTTCGCCATCAGATTCTTTTCTCGATCGGGCACACCGCTGCAACGTACTCCGATGCCGTCGTGGCCATGGAGGCGGGTGCGCGTCATTTCACGCATCTCTTCAACGCCATGCTGCCCTTTCATCATCGTGAACCTGGCGCAATTGGCGCGGCGCTGGTCACACCCAATATCACCGCTGAGCTGATCGCCGACGGCATCCACGTGCATCCCGCCGTGCTCAACCTGGCCATGCGGCTACTCGACCGCCGCGTCATTCTGGTGACCGATGCCATGCGCGCCTGCGGCATGCCCGAGGGGCAGTACAAGCTTTACTCGCAGGACGTGACTGTGGCAGGGGGCGCAGCGCGGCTGGCCGATGGAACACTGGCCGGGAGCACCCTCACCATGATCGACGCTTTGCGGAATCTCGTGGAGCTTGCCGGCGTGCCGCTGGAAAAGGCCATTCCCTCGACGAGTGAGATTCCGGCGCGCGTGGCCGGGGTTAGCAACCGCAAAGGATGCATCGAGAGCGGCTATGACGCCGATCTGGTGGTCATGAACAGGAAGCTCGAGATCTCCGCTGTTTATGCGGCGGGTCAGGAGGCTTACCTTCGATGAAGTGGGAGATCCTGGCCGGCTACGAGTCCCTCTCCGACCGTGCCGCAACCCTCCTGCTGACTCATATCCGTGAGAATCCTTCAGCAGTGCTCGGCCTCCCCACGGGCGGAACGCCGGAAGGGATGTACCGGCGCGTCGTCGCGACCTGCAGCCATGAGTATCATTGCTTTCAGAACCTGACTACGTTCAATCTCGACGAGTACGTCGGCATCCACCGCGAGCATCCGGCCAGTT
>DASZZV010000193.1:0-1915 GCA_035544835.1 Thermoanaerobaculia bacterium | reverse complement strand
CTTCCTCTCATCAGCGACGTCCCGTCGTCCCTCCGCTTCTAAGAAACTCCCAGTATTTAGGCCGCTTTGCGGAGGTGTCATCCCGAGCGTCGAGCGAGGGATCTGGGCGGGGGACTCGACCCTTCGGCGCCTCGCACAATCATAAGAGAGCTCCAAGACTCCACACCGCAAGGCCCCCTCCCAGATCCCTCGCTCGACGCTCGGGATGACACCCTGGTTTCTTTCACTCAGACGCCGCGCTCCGCGGTCAATCGCTCGGGATGACTTTGTTCCCAAACCGGAGTGAAGCGTCAAACGTGGTTTGCCACATCAGTCAATCCAGAGCGCCGCCAGATCGAGCTCGACTGCGTCGAATGGCACTGCACGAACGATCTCGCCACCACCATGGGTAGCGACGACTCTCCAGGTGGACTCGACCAGCTCGTAGATCTCGAGCGTCTTCATAATCGGGTCGATCAGCCACAGAAATGCGACTCCCGACCGTGCGTATGCCGGCATTTTCTTGACTCGGTCGAGCCGTCCTGTGGATGGCGAGATCACTTCGCACACCCAATCGGGAGCGAGGTCGAACCAGGCTACATCGGGAATCGAGGGCATTCTCTGTCGACGCCAGCCGGCGAGGTCGGGAACCATGACGTTGGGCCCGAAGTGAAGCTCGGGCTCGATGAGGATCCACCAGCCGCCCGGGCCGCCTCTGCCTTCGTCGAACGGGCCACCGACCCTGCTTCCGAGGATGGTGCTGGCGCGTGCGTGACGGAAGGCGGGACGAGGACTGGCGAAGAGCTCTCCGTCGACGATTTCACCCACTACGTTTTCCGGAAGGTCGAAAAGATCCTCGTAGACGGGAGCCGCTTCTTTGACTTCATCGGTCACTGGAAAAGCGTACCTCGGTTGCGGCTCGTGGAGAAGCGCGAGCCTGACAAATCTCTGCCGGCGTTTGTCCCTGCATCGGGGAATACAGTTGAAAACAGGCGCGTTGCTGCCAGTCCGCGGTGAAGTGTGCCCGGTTGACTCGGTCCAGAGCACATGGTACAAGGCGGGGTTCTATTTTTCGGAGGTTCCAGTGTTTGCAGTGATTCGCACAGGTGGCAAGCAGTATCGAGTGTCCGCAGGGGACACGATCCGGGTCGAGCGCGATGTGCTCGGACTCGTCGACGGTGACAAGGTGAACTTTGCCGAGGTGCTCATGCACGGCGGTGATTCGCCGAAAGTGGGCGCACCACTGGTCTCCGGCGTCTCGGTTGTGGCCAGCGTCGTCCGCGAGGACCGTGGTGAGAGAATCGTCGTCTTCCGCAAGAAGCGCCGCAAGAACCACCTCAAGCGCAAACACGGGCATCGTCAGAATCTGGTCGAGCTTCGCATCGACAGCATCAACATCTAAGGGAAGGAATCGAAGATGGCTCATAAAAAGGGACAAGGCTCCTCGCGCAACGGCCGCGATTCACAGCCCAAGATGCTCGGTGTCAAACGCTTCGGTGGCCAGTTTGTCACCGGCGGATCGATCCTGGTCCGGCAGCGCGGGACGAAGTTCAATCCCGGCGTGAACGTCGGCATCGGCCGCGACCACACGCTGTTCGCCAAGGTCGACGGCTTCGTGAAGTTCCAGGATCGCGGCATCAAAGGGCGTTTCATCAGCGTCATGTTGACCCAAGAGTAAATAGTCGAACGAAAAACGTTGTTCCGAAGCGAGAGTCGGGAAACCGATTCTCGCTTTTTGTTTTGTGGTGATATGGCGCGAAGTTCGCGTTTGCTGTCATCCCGAGCGATTGACCGAGGAGCGCGGCGTCTGAGTGAAAGAAACCAGGGTGTCATCCCGAGCGTCGAGCGAGGGATCTGGGAGGGGGCCTTGCGGTGTGGAGTCTTGGAGCTCTCTTACGATTGTGCGAGGCGCCGAAGGGTCGAGTCCCCCGCCCAG
>DASZZV010000192.1:0-2861 GCA_035544835.1 Thermoanaerobaculia bacterium | reverse complement strand
AGCGAGGGATCTGGGCGGGGGCCCTTCCATCGTGGTGCTCGCAAACATTTTCGATGGCCAAGGGTCTAAGGCCCCCGCCCAGATCCCTCGCTGCGGCTCGGGATGACACCCACCCAGTTTCTTTTCTCAGTGGCAGCGCGCTCGCTGTCCCTTGCTCGGGATGACCTCCTACTCAGCTCCACTCCATCTCGAACGTGCAGGAAGGAGCACCGGTGCATTGACACGATGTCTCGCGCACCGAGGCGTGTTTGGCGTTGTGCAGGAGGATCGACTGCTCGTAGTAACCGATGGCGCTGGCGCAGTAGGCCGGGCTGAAGCAGCGGTAGTCGGAATGAATCATCCGTCCGGAGTTGTCACCGGTTTTCTCGTATTTGACGGTGCCGAAGTCCTGGAACTGAGAGTGGAGCGGCGCAGAGTTCAGAAAGAACTCATGGTTGTTCTCGCGATTGAAACCACGATAGGTCGTCGACAGATTCTGCTTGGCCGAATAGCGACCCAGCTCCGCGAACAGTTCGCCCCGGGCGCCCCCGAACATCTCGTCGATGGCCCGATCGAGCTTGATGAGCCACTCGAACGGGTACCAGGTGGTGGCCAGCAGGACTCCCGAGAGGTCCTTGGCCACGTCGGGAGGAAGCTTCTTGAGAAGCTGATCGATCTGGCCGGGATGAAACTCGCGTACCCAGGCCAGATGAGACCTGAGCATTCCACCCTTCACTCTGCCACCGGCCAGTACTTCTCGTCCGGCGAGAGATGGACGCGGTGATAGCGATGCCGCTTTTTGTTCGATCATGAATTCCTCCCGAATAGGGTGCGGAGACCTATTCTGACGCTGATACGTTACCGGTGCAAAGTGTGTGTGCGTCAGGTCGAGGAGACCTCTTCACCAACGCTCCGAAGAAGGACAGCGCGGAGACGATCGAGAGCGGCGGCCAGGTTGGGCAAAGCGTCTCGGGCGTCGTTCACCGAACCTTCTCTGGCGAGGTTCTCAATCTTCGCCGCGGCCTCCACGACATCGGGGGCATCGAAGTTCATCGCCGAGCCCTTGATGGTATGCGCTGCTGCGGCCACCTCGGCGGCGTCGGATCCTTCCATGGCCCGGGAGATGCGCTCGAGCATCTCCGGCGAGTTGTCGAGGAAGAGTCGCGCCAGCCTTTTCTGCAACCGTGAACCACCCCGTTCAGCGAAGGTCTCGGGGCCCGCGGCAGAGCCTCCAAGTCGCCTGACCAGAGCTGCCAACGCCTCTAAGTCGATCGGTTTGGTGAGGTAGTCATCCATTCCGGCAGCGAGACAACGTTCGCGATCGCCTTTCATGGCATGTGCGGTCAGGGCGGCGATAGGAGTTCTCTTCTCCGAATCGAGAGCACGCACGATGCGAGTGAGCTCGAACCCGTCCATTCCCGGCATCTCGACGTCGAACAGGAGGAGGTCAAACTTTCGTCGCGATAGCAGGTCGAGGGCCGCATTGCCGCTCCCGAGGACCGTCACCTGATGACCCAGCCGCCGCAGGAGACCTCCCGTGACCTCCTGATTGATCCGGTCGTCATCGACGACCAGGATCTCGAGCGGCTCACCGGCTCTGACGATTGCCGGCGAGGTGAAGTTCATCTCTGCTTCTTCTGGCTTGCTGGCCTCGAGGATCTCCTCCTCCGAGACCGGACGGCTGATGAAGTGGTTGCAGCCGATACCGCGACAGTGATTGGCTGTCCTGAAGTCTCCGGGGTGCGGAAGAATCGCGCTGACTCGTGTGGACGCCGTCGTCAAAGCCAACGCCGCATGAATCGTAGTCGGATCTGAGGAGAACCAGTCCGAATCGATGATCACGGAATCGAACCTCGAACTATCCATGGCAAGTTCAGCGAGCATCTCCTCCGGGTGGTTCGAGGTGTGGACCGTCGCGCCCCATGTCTCCAGGGTCGCCGCGATGAACTCTCGTGAACAATCGTTGGCGTCGCCGACCAGCGTGCGATGGCTGAGCAACCGCGGGAGCGGCGTGGTCTGCGCCTTGAGTCGCAGTGCGAAGGTGCAATGGAAACTGCTTCCCTCGCCGGGCTCGCTTTCCACCCAGATCCGTCCACGCATCAGTTCGGCGAGCTTTGCGCAGATTGACAGTCCCAATCCCGTGCCGCCGCGTCTCCGAACAGTGCCCGGCTGGGTGTGGGAGAAGGGCACAAAGATGGCGTCGAGTTGTCCCTCCGGGATTCCCGGCCCCGTATCGTTGACGCGGAGATGCAGAAGCGCTTCACGATCTCGATGTTCTTCGAGCGTCAACCCGACGATCACACTTCCTTCGTCCGTGAATTTGATGGCATTGCCGACCAGGTTGAGCACGATTTGGCGGATGCGCACCGGATCTCCACTAAGTCGGTCGGGCACGGCGGGATCGACGTAACCAGCGAGCTCCAGTCCCTTCGAGTAAGCCTCGTAACCCAGAGCCTTGAGGCCGTCGAAAAGGGTTTCCCGAATCGAGAAGGGCACTTCCTCCAATTCCATCTTCAGAGCTTCGATCTTAGATAAATCGAGAATGTCTTCGATGACGGCCAGAAGAGTCTTGGCCGATCCGCGAATCGTCTCCAGCTGTTCGCGTTGCTCCGGCGGAACCTCGGAGGTAAGAGCCAGTTGACTCATGCCGAGAATCGAGTTCAAAGGCGTTCGGATTTCGTGACTGACGTTGGCCAGAAATGAGCTTTTGGCGCGGTTCGCGTCCTCGGCTTTTCTGGTCATGAGCTTGAGCTCTCGAGCCCGCTCCTCGAGCGTTCGCACCAGATCCCGGGCCATGCGGATCACCCGGCTGGTTCGCATTCTTCGGTCCGACGACCCCTTGGCGCTCATGGCGATATAGATACTTCCGCCATAGATGAATA
>DASZZV010000191.1:0-17379 GCA_035544835.1 Thermoanaerobaculia bacterium | reverse complement strand
TGTCATCCCGAGCCGCAGCGAGGGATCTGAGCGGGGGCCCTTCCATCGTGGTGCTCGCAAACATTTTCAATGGCCAAGGGTCTAAGGCCCCCGCCCAGATCCCTCGCTGCGGCTCGGGATGACACCCACCCAGTTTCTTTTCTCAGTGGCAGCGCGCACGCTGTCCCTTGCTCAGGATGACAAGCACGTTTCTTTCCCTCATCGGCGACGCAGCGTCGTGCCTTGCTCAGGATGACAAGCTCCGGTAAAGCCGCGTAAATACTGGAAGTTTCTTAGAAGCCGCAGCGTCTCAAGATAGGACGATGTGAATTCAGATCCCGTTGCAGGAGATCCTTCGCTGCGGCTCAGGATGACGGCGCTTGTTTTCGTTGTCGAAAGGCCGAAGCCCGCTCTTCAGCTACAGCTCGGCCAGCGCTGAGCGGCGAACCTTGCCGCGATCGTCGACGGGGATCGCGTCGATCAATTTCACGATTCGCGGCACCTTGTGCGAGGAGAGATGCAGGCGGCAGATCTCCCGGATCTTCTCGCGTGTCACATCGGGATCCGCGACCACGACTGCGGCCACGACTTCCCCACGCGCGCCGGCCGGCTGGCCGTACACACGAACGTCATTCACGCCCTTCAACTGCAGAATGATCCGCTCGACCTCTCGAGGGTTTACCTTCTTGCCGGCGGTGTTGATCAGATCGCCCACGCGACCGATCAACTCCAGTTCTCCGTCGGCGGTCAGTCTGGCCAGATCGTCCGTGAGGAATGTCGCTGGTCCGAATCGCCCGGTGTCGTCCGGGTCTCTCACGTATCCCCGGGCCACTGCCTCGCCCTTTACCGAAAGGCGACCCTGCGTATCGAACTCCAGTGTCACGCCCTCCAGGGGAGGGCCGACAAAGCCGCGCTCGACTGCCCCACCGTTCCGGTCGTAGGCGATTCCCCCGCACTCGCTGCATCCGTAAAACGAATGGATGTTGCCTCCGTGGCGTTCCCTGAAACGACGCGACACGGCCGCGGTAAGCGGCGCCCCGGCAGAGATGAAGATCCGAACTGTCTTGAACGAGTCGTCGTCGCGGGGAAGCTGAGACAGGTGATCGAACATCATCGGAATCCCGGGCACTACCGTGGCGCCAAAGCGATTGCACAGCTCCAGGATCGAGAGCGGAAGATATTGATTGGTGGCGATGACGGCCGTTCCCTGAAGAAGGAGCGGAGTCACGATGTTGGAGAATCCGTAGGAGTGGGAGAAGGGGACGGCGCCGAGGTTTCGGTCCTCTTCGCGGATATCCATAGTCAGACAGATGTTATGGCAATCGGCAATGAGATTCCGTTCCGAGGTGAGAATCCCTTTCGGCTGACCGGTCGAGCCCGAAGTCAATTTGATGAGCGCGCCGCCGGTATGAGCCTGAAGGGCCGCCCCACGCATCGAAACAGAGGGAAGCGGACGGTCGCCCTCGTTGTTACCCCGGTAAATCAGCGCGCGGCATTCGAACTGGCTCAGGATCGTCGATACCTCGGACTCCCTGGCGTCGCGGTCAATGGGAATGAGGGTCGAGCCGCTCTTGAGAATTGCCAGAAACCCAGCTATAAAATCGACCGAATTCGGCAGTTGCAATGCAATGCGGTCGGCGGCAATGACGCCGAGACTCAGCAGAAGCGCCGCCAGTTGATCGGCGCGCTCGAGCAGTTCGAGACGAGTCGTCATGCAGCCCGATTCGTCGATCACCGCCACCTCTTTCGGGCGGCGGGTCGCGATGGAGCGATAAGTCTCGTAGATTGAAGGGCTCAGTTCAACTGAGCTGTCTTGGTAGACCATGTGAGAGCCAGATATTTTCAGGATAACGACTGCGTCGGAAAAGCGTCAAGCCGCTCGGCCTATTTCAAATAATGAACATGGTACGATCGAGATCGCGAGGAGGCTCGTATTTCCAACAGTTTTGATGTCATCGTGATCGGTGGTGGTCCGGGCGGTTCTACAGTCGCGTCGCTGCTCGTACAGAAAGAGTATTCGGTCCTGCTTCTGGAGAAAGAGAAGTTCCCCCGTTTTCAGATCGGCGAATCGCTTCTGCCTTACAACAACGATCTTTTCCAACGCCTCGGTGTCGTGGACGAAATGGAAAAGGGGCCTTTTTTTCCGAAGTTCGGCGCGGGCTTCGTGACCGCGGACGGCGAGGTCGGCTACACTTTTCGATTCAAGACCAATCTGCCGCCGAAATACGCCAAGTCGTATCAGGTTGAGCGCGCCGAATTCGATCATCTTCTTTTGAAAAACGCAGCGCGGACCGGCGTAGACGTTCGTGAAGAGACGACCGTTCTTGACGTCGATCTCTCCAGCGAGAGCCGCCCGACGGTGAAGGCAAAAACGCCGACCGGCCAGGAAGTTACGTTTGACGCTCGCTTCATCGTCGATGCCTCCGGAAATGGCGGCGTGATCGGGCGCCGGTATGGAACGAAGGTCGACGACAAAGATCTCAAAAAGATCGCCATCTTTGCCCACTACCGAAACGTGGAACCGAGCGCGAAGGGCGAAGACGCCGGCAACACCATGATCGCCGTGTTGAAAAATGCCTGGTTCTGGTTGATCCCCATCAATAAGGACATCACCAGCGTGGGGATCGTGGTCGACCGCGACGCTTTTCGCGATGGCCGGAATTCGCCGGAAGAGGTGCTGGAGCAGTCGATCAAGGCCGCTCCCTATGTGGCCCGGCGAATGGCCGGAGCCGAACGGACGACGCAGGTTTACACGCGCAAAGATTTCTCGTACTCGATGAAAAAAACCTATGGCCCGAACTACACGCTCGTCGGCGACGCTGCCGGGTTCATCGATCCAATATTCTCGACCGGCGTCTTCATCGCCATGAAATCGGGCGAGCTCGCGGCCGAAGCGGTCCACGAGCGTCTGACCAAGGGAAGCCTCGCGCTCCTGCGCAAATATGATAAGTCGTTGCGCCTGGCCATGAAGCGCTATCACGGTTTCATCGCCAACTTCTATCGCCGCGAGTTCCTGGAGGTCTTTCTCCAGCCGCGTGAGAAGTTCGGATTGCTCAAACCAGTCGTGGGAATGCTGGCCGGAAATATCTTCGAGAAACGCAAAGACCGGCTGAAGATGGGCATCTTCTTCACGCTCGTACAGATTCAAAAGCATAAGATTCTCGTGCCGCCGATCCGTTGGGACGATCTTCCGGGCGCGGCGCTGGGCATCATGGCGGAGGAACGAATTGGCTGACTTGTCAGACCTGAAGCGAAAGCTGAAGGAACTCTTGATCGATCGTTTGAAGTTTGAGGACATGAGCCCCGAGGACATCGGAGATGACGAGCCGCTGTTCCAGGGCGGTCTGGGGCTGGATTCCATCGATGCCCTGGAAATCGTCGTAATGCTCGAGACCGAGTTCGGGTTGAAGATCAAGAACGAGGCCTCCGCCCGTGAGTACTTCCGTTCGATCTCGTCGCTCGCCGAACTGGTAGCTGAACGGACCCAACGCGCCACTGTCGAAGAGGGGAAGTGAGCTCCTGGCTTTCCTTTCTGCCGCATCAGATCCCGTTCCGAGCCGCTTCCAAAGCTGAGAAGATCGCTGACGACCGGGTAACCGGCTGGTATCTGGCCTCCGCCGGTGATGCCTTGCAGGAGGGCGTTGCATCGGCTCGCGAGCATCTCGTGGTTGAGGCCATGGCCCAGATCGCGGGCATGCTCGTCTTCGGGGAATCAGCAGCTCCGGGATTTCTCAGTGCGATCGACGGCGTTATCTTTACAGATCCCGTACAGAGCGGCGACCGCGTCTACCTCGACGTAAGGCTGGTGGCCGTGCTCGGTAGAGTGTCCCGGTTTGAAGGGAAGGCCTCGAGAGAAGGACGGGAAATCGGATCAGCTCGATTTTACCTGGCGGCGGGTGAGGAGTCGGTGAATGCGTAGAGTCGACACGAAGGTGCGTCTTGCTGTCACAGGAATGGGTGTCATCTGCTCCATCGGAAAGAACCAGAAGGAAGTGTGGGCTTCCATCGAGGGATGTAAGGATGGAATCGGCCCGCTCTCGAAGTTCCCAGGCGAGACCTTTCCGACCGATATCGCTGCCGAAGTTGCCCAGGAACTGCCTCTGGAATTCCTAAGTAAGGGTGAGAAGAAGCGGCTGTCGCGCACGGACCTGATGGCGGTCGTGGCCGTCGATGAGGCGATCAAGCAGGCCAACGAATCGGGCTCAGCGTTCCAACGGGACCGCGCCATTGTCTGTACGGGGTCTTCGACGGGCGGGCTGCTGGAAGGCGAGAGCTACTACTTCAAGAGAATGGTTCGCGGCCGCCTCAAAACCGCTGCTTCCTCGGTTCTCCAGCAGCCGACCTCGGGACCCTCGGATGCGCTGGCCCGGATCTTCGAGCTCGAAGGCGGTGTCTTCTCCAACGCGACAGCCTGCGCCTCGGCCGGCGCTGCCATCGGTATGGCGGCCGACTACCTCCGTTCCGGTCATGCCGATGTCGCTCTGGCGGGGGGAAGCGATGCTCTCTGCCGCCTCACCTACAGCGGCTTCAACGTCCTTCAGGCGGTTGATTCCAACCCCTGCTCACCATTCGACGCCTCTCGAAAAGGGATCACCCTCGGCGAGGGCGCGGCCTATCTCGTCATCGAGAGATGGGACGATGCGGTCGGTCGGGGAGCGGGGATTCTCGCGGAGCTGTGCGGCTACGGCGCTTCATGCGATGCCCACCATCCGACCGCACCGGCCGAAGATGGTCGCGGCGCCTTTGCGGCGATGACTCGAGCCATGATGGAATCCGAGGTCACGCCGGATCAGGTCCAGTATGTGAACGCACACGGCACCGGAACGTTGCTCAACGACTCAGCCGAGACCAGGGCCATCCTGGCGACTCTCGGAGACGGCGTTCCCGTATCTTCGACCAAGTCCTATTTCGGCCACACCCTCGGGGCTTCCGGTGCGCTGGAGTCGGTCATCACGATTCTGGCCCTTCAGCATCAGGTCGCGCCTCCCACATTGCGCCTCCGAGCTGCTGCCGAAGATTGCACTCTCGATTACATCCCCCACACTCCACGTAAGCTCGAGATGCAGAACGCCATATCAAACACCTTCGGTTTTGGAGGCAGCAACGTCTCGCTCCTATTCCGGCGGTCGGCGTAGGGACGCGCAGCTGCGCGTCCGGTACCCGCGGACGTGAGACCGGAAAACCTCCATCCTGAACGAGTGCGAAGGCTTCGTATTTTTCGCGAGCGACGGAGGCGGCAGGATGCCGCCTCCCCCCGTAAGAAATGCGGGTTAGAATGGCTCCCTTTTGCGGGAACCTCCGTGATCTCGGGCAATGACTGACTCATCAAAAATAGCGATCACCGCGGCCGGTGTAATAGCCCCCGGAGCAGTCGGCATGGAGCAGTTCGAGGCCATGCTGCGCCGGGGCGTCTCGTCGTCGCGAACGGTCACGCGGTTTGATACGAACGGCCTGCGTTCGCACTGCGCCGCGCTCGTCGAGGACTTCCGGCCGAAGGACTTCATCGCTCCGATGAAGTTGCGGCGGATGAATCAACTTTCTCGTATGGCTCTCGCCGCGGCCCGGCTGACACTTCAGGATCGCCGGCTCGATCAGCTTCCCTACGCCGCCGGAGAGGTCGGTGTCTCAATGGGGACAGCCTTTGGTCCCGTGCAGACCACCGTCGAATACCTCAATGAGTATGTCGAGAAAGGCGCCGGCCTGGCTCCTCCTCAGCTTTTTGCCGAGTCGGTCGCCAATGCGCCCGGCAGTCACATCGCCATCGACCTCGGACTCCAGGGCTTCAACGTCACCTTCACGCAGCGGGAGTCTTCCTTCTGCGCAGCGCTGATGTACGCCGCTTCCCAGATCGGCAAGGGTGCCGTACGCGCCGCGCTCTGTGGCGGTGTCGAAGAGCTCAATGAAACTCTCTACTCGGTTCTGGATCGAATTGGCGCGCTCGCTCATCAGGATGGCGACACCTCCGAGCAAGGGATGCCCTTTGATACACGGCGTAACGGGATGGTCGTCGGAGAAGGGTCGGGAATCGTCCTGCTGGAACCCGCTGATCGACCCGTCGACCGGGTTCCCTACGGTGTTGTGTCGGGGTTCGGGATTGGAAAAGATGCCACGGCCTCTATCTCCGACTGGGGAACCGGTTCCCGCGTCGCCGCCCGCGTGATGCGTGATGCGATTCACGATGCCGGGCTTCAAATCGATGAGATCGATGCTGTCTTTGCATCCGCGAATTCGAGCGTGCGCGGCGACCGGCTCGAAGCGATGGCGCTGGCGACACTATTCGAATCTCGAATTCCTCCTGTGGTGGCTATCAAGGGTTACTTCGGCGAGTACGCCGGCGCGGGCTCGCATCAGTTGCTCTCCGCCCTTGTCTCTCTGAAGAGCCAGTGGCTGCCCGGTTCGGTCGGATTCGAATCGGGCGAGGGGCCGGTGGACAATGTCATCGTGCGATCTGCTGTCGACAAGCCCCTTGGCCACATTCTGATCAATTCCTTCTCCGCTGGCGGAGGCATGATCTCGGTCGTCCTCTCGAGGTTTGATCCGTGAGTGAACGAATCCTCATCGTCATTCCCGCTCTCAACGCGGAAGCCACGATCGGCCCGGTGGTCACCGAAGCCAGAAAGCATCTGCCCGATGTTTGCGTCGTTGATGACGGTGCCACCGACGGCACCTCGGAGCGGGCTCGGCAGGCGGGCGCTTTTACTCTGAAGCATGAGGTGAATCTGGGGAAAGGTGCCGCTTTGAAGACCGGTTTTGCCTACGCGGTCGCCAACGGCTACGACGCGGTCATCACTCTCGATGCGGATGGGCAGCATCTGGCGTCGGAAGTCCCGAAATTCATCGACGCCCTGCACAAAACCGGTGCCGATCTGATCATCGGGGATCGAAGCCGTCTCTTTGACGGCATGGTGAGGCGGCGGCGTCTGGCCAATCGGTTTTCTTCAGGAGCGATCTCGTGGAGCTCGGGAGCAACGGTGACCGACACCCAAAGCGGCTATCGGCTGTATTCAACGAACCTGATCCGGTCGGTTCGAATCCGTTCGAACGGCTTTGCCGCCGAGAGCGAGATCATCGTGCGGGCTGGACGGAGCGGAAAAAAGATCGTGATGATTCCGATCGAGCTCGGCTTCGTCGACGGCCTGTCGACGAGTCATTACAAACCGCTGCTGGATACGCTGAGAATCGCCGCCATCGTCTTCCGAACGCGCTTTTTCGGATAGGGAGGGGGTTGGAGTGCGAACGGTTCTTTGGTTGTCATCCCGAGCGGGGGCGGGTGTGCGGGAGGGGCGAGGGACCTCGCAAACTAGTACATTTTGCGTTCAGATTCTGCGCCGTCTGGAATAGAGAATGTACTAGCTCGCGAGGTCCCTCGCCCCTCCCACCCGCCCGCCCTTGCTTCTAAGAAACTCCCAGTATTTAGGCCGCTTTGCGGAGGTGTCATCCCGAGCGTCGAGCGAGGGATCTGGGCGGGGGACTCGACCCTTCGGCGCCTCGCACAATCGTAAGAGAGCCCCAAGACGCCACACCGCAAGGCCCCCTCCCAGATCCCTCGCTCGACGCTCGGGATGACACCCTGGTTTCTTTCACTCAGACGCCGCGCTCCGCGGTCAATCGCTGGGGATGACACTAAGAGCCGGAGAGTGCGCACGATTGTACGTTTCGCTCTGGAGGCAAAACGCCGTGGCATCAAACCGCTTTTTCACCACCTGATTTCGCGAAGATGGTCTTCAGCATCTCTTCGGGTGTGAAAACCTTGAGGTCGCCGAATTCGCTGGGGCGCCGTGTCTTCATGGTGAAGAGCGCCCGTTGCGTCGTGTACTCGAAGTTGGCCCGGAAGTCGTCGCTCTTCTTCTTGTCGAACATGGTTCGCAGGACGTCCAGCTGCGTGGAGAGATGATCGGCAGAGTTGATCGACTTTGCCGAGGCTCTCGGCGACGGCCTTTTTTTCGGCGGCTCCAGGCCGATGGCCGTCACGCGCAGATCTTCGAGCTCCTGGGCGTAGCGATCGTCTTTTGCTGATTTCTTTCGAACCTCCGGCAGCAGCAGGGCCGGTACGCGATTGCAGTTGGCCTGGTGGATGGCATCGCTTCGTGTGATCCAGCCGAGATTGGTGATCCCGCAGCGACTGGAGACGTTGCTGGTGAGATTCTCGATGAAGGGCCGTACCGCGGTCTCGTAGGACTCCTCGACGCCGCTGAACAGATTCAGAACGTAGTGAACGCGGAAGCTCTCGATGGTCGTCTGAACGGTACGCGAGATCGGATGGTCGCCCAGATTCTCGAGAAGGTCCGAAGCAAAGGCGTCGAGGTTAGCCACTGAAGAGTCGTAGACGTCTTCGACGCTGTCGATGAGATCGTTGATCAGCTTAAAGAAGTTCAAAGAGTCGTTGACGGTGAGGTAGAACGGTGAGCCCTTCCCGAAGATGAGCCTGAGCTTTCGGAACAGGATCGCTTTGACGATGTCGGAAGCTGCCAGCGTGGCGCTGGGAAGATGTGGGGTGAAGATGAGAATCCCTGAATTGGAGAAAGGGAGGAAGTCGATCACGTTGGCGTCGAGGCCGGCCTTGAGATCGAGTACGACGTAGTCAGCGTCCAGCGAGTTGATGGCGGCGATGAGCTGAACTTTCCGATCCGGACCGAAGTTGGTGATGTCTTCGATGAGATGCAGCGGCGCGGCGATAAAGCCGAAGTTGGGATACTTCCCTTCGGGATCGATCCGGGTATCGAGGCGGGTGACACAGTTGTTGAGGTTCTCGCCCTTTTTGAAGAAGTGATAGAGATCCCTCTCGACCCGAACGTCGATGGCATTGCGAACCGCCGACGTCCCGGTGTCGAGATCCAGGAGAACGGTTTTTCCGTGTTGCGACAACGTCAGCGAGTAGTTCACCGCGAACGTCGTCTTGCCCACCCCTCCTTTTCCGGAGGAGACAGGGATGATCCGTTTGATCGCCAAGGGCCAGCCAGTCCTAACCGGGTTGTTGCCCGGCAGTGAAGTGTTGAATCGAGCGGCCTAGTGTACAGGGAGAAGGCAGAAAGCTAGAAGCCAGGAGCTAGGAGCTAGAAGCTAGAAGCTGCTATTCCGCCTTTCTGCCTCCCTGCTGCTAGAATCGCGGCTCCATGCAGGCCGAGCTGTTCCGCAAGTTTGCGCTCTTCGCTGAGCTCGACGATCGTGAGGTCGCCAAAGTGGCTGCGGTGGCAAAATCGCGACACTACGACAAAGACGACGTCGTCATGCACGAAGACGAGAGTGGCGATGTCTTCTGTTTCATCCGTACCGGCAAAGTGAAAATTACGATGATCTCTCCGGAGGGGAAAGAGATCATTCTCTCCACCCTCGGGCCGGGAGACTTCTTCGGCGAGATGTCCCTGATCGACAATCAGCCGCGCTCAGCGACCGCCGTAGCGACTGAACAGCTCGAGCTGCTGACGATCTGGCGGAACGATTTTCTGAAGATCCTGGCCGAGAACTTCTCGATTACCAGCAAGATTCTGGTCGAGCTGTCGCGGCGCCTGCGCAATGCCGTGAGCAGGATCGAGTCGCTGGCCACGATGGACGTTTACGGCCGGCTGGCGCGTTTCCTCCTTGAACTGGCGCGCGATCATGGCAAGCAGCTCGAAAACGGATACGTGGCCGTCACGAGACCGACTCATCAGGCCATCGCCAACACGATCGGAACTTCACGGGAGACCGTCTCGCGCCTCATTCACGATCTCATGGAGCAGGACCTCCTGATCACCGAAGGCAAGACGATTTATCTGAAGAAAAATACGCTCGATCAGTTCCGTGATTCGGCGTAGGAATGCCTCCTTCTCCTCCCGTGGCTGACGAGCAGCTGCTCACCATTCCGAACATCCTGACGGCAGTTCGCCTTGTCGTAATTCCCTTCTTTCTGGTCGCCACATGGCGAGAGCATTTCGACCTGGCCTTCCTTCTGTTCGTCGGTGCAGGAATCACCGACGTCCTGGACGGCTACATCGCCCGAAAGTACGACCAGCATTCCAGACTGGGGGCGATTCTAGATCCGGCTGCCGACAAGGCCATGATGTTCTCCGGGTACGTGCTTTACACCTTTGTTCCCAGTCTGGAGCAGCGGATGCCGATCTGGCTCACGGCCCTGCTCTTCATACGCGACTTCGTCATCATCCTCTTTGCGTATCTCATGTATACCCGTGTTCGGGTCAAGCGCTTTCCCCCCTCGATTGCGGGAAAGCTCTCCACAATCTGCCAGGTGGTGGCCCTTTCGGTGACGATCGCCGCCAACACGACTCTTCTGCGCGCAGCTGCGATTCCGCTTCTTCCAGGGGTGTGGCGCGTGACCTTGCTCGTCACCTTCTACTCGGGCTGGGATTACCTGCGGCGAGGCGAGAAGATCCTCGAGGAGCAGCGAGGGGAAGGGTAGCGGCGCGAAGCGGCCGTTCGGAGCGCCGCCTTCCAGGCGGCCGTGCCGCCGGCATCATGCCGGCCGCTCTGGATCAGCGCAGAATCGCTGATTCTGTCACACCGCGTTCAACGTGGCCGGCTTGAAGCCGGCGGGAACGGCCGGCAAGACGCCCGCGCTCCGATGCCGCCGAAGATCGTTGACCTGCAGGGATCGTTCTCCTACAATCCGCCTCCGCGAAATAGCGCGGGGTATCGCGGCGTTTCGGCGTTCCTGATTCTCGCCTCCATAGCTCAATTGGTAGAGCAGCAGACTCTTAATCTGTTGGTTCCTGGTTCGAGTCCAGGTGGGGGCACCATGGCTCCGCGCGAAAGTGGCGGAATTGGTAGACGCGCTGGACTTAGGATCCAGTGGTTAACCCCGTGGGGGTTCGAGTCCCCCCTTTCGCACCAGGAAGGCGGAAAGCAGAGAGCGGAAAGCAGAGACAATATGCCTTCTGCCTCTGCCTTTCCCTTTCTGCTTTCTGCCTTCTACTTTTTTTAAGAGAGACCAATGCTAGTCGACTACAAAGACCTAACCACCGTACGCAAGTCCGTTGCCGTCGAAATTCCTGCCGACGCCATCAGCCATGAAGTCCAGCAGGTCACATCGGAATTCGCGAAACAGGCCCGGATCCCCGGATTCCGACCAGGAAAGACTCCGAAAAATGTCGTACGGACCCGCTTTCTCAAGGAGATCGACGACGAGGTGACCTCTCGGCTTCTCCCTCGCTTTTTCAGCGAGGCGGTTGGAGAGAAGGGTCTACAGGCCGTAGGAAATCCGGAGTTGAAGCACATGGACCCGGTCGTTGAGGGAGCGCCACTTCGCTTCGACGCTGAGTTCGAAGTGAAGCCGCCGATCGAGTTGAAGGAATACCGAGGTCTGCTGATCTCGCATCCAGAGACAGCAGTTGGTGAGGACGAAGTCGACAAGACTCTGGCCCGGCTTCGCGAGCAGGGTGCTACCTTCCGCCCCCTGAACGACCGGCCAGCCCAGCCTGGCGACTTCGTCACCATCGACGTAGCCAGCTCCGGGGAAGGGGTCGAGTCTCGCAGCACCGAGGGATATCAGGCCGAGCTCGGTGACTCCATGCCGCTGCCGGAGCTTCTCGGGGCCCTCGTGGGGAAATCGACAGGCGAGACGGCGAGTTTCGACAAGACCTATGCCGAGGACGCTCCGAATGAAGAGGTGCGCGGAAAGTCAGTGCACTATGAGGTGGTTCTCCGAGCGCTCCAGGAGCGCGAGCTGCCGGAGCTGAACGATGATTTCGCGAAGAGCAATGGAATCGGCGAGACCCTCGACGAGATGCGGTCGAAGATCCGCGAGGATCTGGCCCGTCACAAAGAGCACGAGGCCCTCAAGGCCAAACGACAGCAGGTGAGCGATCAGCTCATCGAAGCGCACGACTTCGAGGTCCCGGGTACGCTGGTTGATGAAGAAGTTGGAAAGTCGCTGCGCAATTACGCGCGCTTTCTGTCTTCACAGGGAATCGATCTGGAGAAACAGCAGATCGATTGGGAAAAGATCCGCGACGATTTTCGTCCGGAAGCGGTCAAGCAGGTCAAGCGGCAGCTTCTTCTCGAGGGGATCGGCAAGCAGGAGAACATTGCCGTGAGTGACGCCGAAGTCGATGCCGAGATCAAACGTGCCGCCGGAACGCAGCGGGAATTTGCCGAAGTCAAGCACCGCTTGGTGCATGACGGCGGGTACGAGGCGCTGCGTCTTTCCATGGTGCAGGGAAAGGCGCTCGATCTCGTGGTACGCGAAGCGAGAGTATCGTAGAAGCAGTAACTAGGAGAACCGATGGTGCTGATTCCGATGGTCGTCGAACAAACGAGTCGTGGCGAGCGCGCCTACGACATCTACTCGCGTCTTCTGAAGGACAACGTCATTTTTCTCGGTCAGCCGATCGACGACACGGTTTCCAATCTGATCATCGCCCAGATGTTGTTTCTGGAAGCGGAGAATCCCGAGAAGGACATCTGGATTTACGTCAACTCTCCCGGCGGATCCATTACCTCAGGTATGGCCATCTATGACGCCATGCAGTATGTGAAGCCCGACGTGGCGACGATCTGCATCGGTCAGGCGGCGTCGATGGCGGCTGTTCTTCTGGCCGCCGGCAAGAAGGGCAAACGTTATGCTCTTCCGAATTCACGAGTGCTCATCCACCAGCCGCTCATGTACGGTCTGGGCGGTCAGGCCACCGAGATCGACATCCATGCCCGGGACATCATGCGCATGAAGCAGAGGTTGAATGGCATCCTGGCCAATCACACCGGGCAGCCTATCGAAAAAATCGACCGCGACACAGACCGGGACTACATCCTCCAGGCGCAGGAAGCGGTCGATTACGGTCTGGTCGATCAGGTGATCACGAAGCGGGAGTAGGTTCGCGAACACTGTTCGCGATCGCGCTGACCGACGTGCTTGTCATCCTGAGCGATTGACCGCGGAGCGCGGCGTCTGAGTGAAAGAAACCAGGGTGTCATCCCGAGCGTCGAGCGAGGGATCTGGGAGGGGGCCTTGCGGTGTGGAGTCTTGGAGCGCTCTTACGATTGTGCGAGGCCGAAGGGTCGAGTCCCCCGCCCAGATCCCTCGCTCGACGCTCGGGATGACACCTCCGCAAACCGGCCTAAATACTGGAAGTTTCTTAGAAGCCGCAGCGAAGGATCTCCAGTGGCAGGATCTCTGAATTCAGATCGTTCCTATCTTGAGATCCTTCGCGCGACGCTCAGGATGACAAGCTCGACACACCTGACCGCAGAAGCCCAGGGGTGTCGGCGCGCTCTGCACCGTGGCAGTCTGAATGTCGCTGGCAGAGATCACCGGGAATACATATTCGTTCTCATGGATAGACACCGGCCCCCACAATCGTCGCGGAATGAACGTCTCTGAACGTGCTGTTTGCAAGGGCGACTGTTCTTGTCAAACTTGACAGTGCACCAAGCGCGTAGAAAAATGGCTAGTGGTAAAGGGGATCTGATTTAGATGTCGAAAAAAGGGAGCAGCGGCGACGTATTGCGTTGTAGTTTTTGCAACAAGTCACAGCGCGACGTGAAGAAGCTGATTGCCGGTCCTACGGTTTACATCTGCGACGAGTGTGTCGACATCTGTCTCGACATCATTGCCGAAGACCGAAAGGAAGAGCCGGGGACAACGGACGGTGCCGCCAGCCTTCCGAAGCCTAAGGAAATCAAGGAGTTCCTCGACCAGTACGTGATCGGTCAGGAGCGGGCCAAGAAACGGCTCGCCGTCGCGGTCTACAACCATTACAAGAGAATCGACTATCAGCAGAAGACGCCCCGTCAGGACGTGGAGCTGCAGAAGTCGAACATCATCCTCATTGGCCCCACCGGAACGGGGAAGACTCTTCTCGCGCAGACCCTGGCGCGAATGCTGTCGGTGCCGTTCACGATCGTCGATGCGACGACTCTGACCGAGGCCGGCTACGTCGGTGAGGATGTCGAGAACATCATCCTCAAGCTATACCAGGCGGCCGGCAACGACAAGGACAAGACTCAGCGCGGCATTGTCTACATCGACGAAGTCGACAAAATCTGCCGCAAGGGCGACAACCCTTCGATCACCCGTGATGTGTCGGGTGAAGGTGTGCAGCAGGCGCTTCTTAAGATTCTCGAAGGGACTGTTGCCAACGTTCCGCCGCAGGGTGGACGGAAGCATCCCCATCAGGAATTCATTCAGATCGACACCACCAACATCCTGTTCATCTGCGGCGGTGCCTTCGTCGGGCTCGAGAGTGTGATCGAGCGCCGCATGTCGCAGACCAGCATGGGTTTCGGCGCGAAGATCAACACCAGGAAAGAAAAGCGCATCAGCGAGCTCTTTGCTCAGGTCCATCCCGAAGACCTCATCAAGTTCGGGCTCATCCCCGAGTTCGTCGGCCGTCTGCCTGTCGTAGCCACGCTCGACGAGCTCGACAAGGGGACTCTCATCGAGATCCTCAAGGAACCGAAGAATTCGCTGGTCCGTCAGTACCAGACCATGATGGGCTTCGAAAACGTGCAGTTGAAGTTTGCCGATGACGCCCTCGAGGCCATCGCCGAAGAGGCGCTCAAGCGCAACGTCGGCGCGCGCGGGCTCAAGATCATTATCGAAGAGCTCATGCTCGACCTGATGTACTCCATCCCGTCCCAGAACTCGATTTCCGAATGCATGATTACGCGCGAGGTTGTGATCAACCGTAGCCAGCCGATCACGATGTTCAGAAAAGCGGGATAAAAGACATCATTAAAGAAATCCGACGGCGCGATCGGACCGTCCGCTGAATTGTCATCCTGAGCGAAGCGAAGGATCTTCGGTGGTATGGCAGGATGTTGCGCGGTGTCACCAAAGATCCTTCGCTTGACGCTCAGGATGACAAGAGGAACCCAAGACTCAATGTCGAATTCACCTGAAATACTCAGACTGCCGCTCGTTCCCCTTCGCGACATGGTCGTCTTCCCGTCGATGATGGCGCCCTTCGTGGTCGGCCGGCGCGCCTCCATCCTGGCGCTCGAAGCAACACTGTCCTCGAATGACAAGCGGATCTTTCTGGCCACCCAGCGCGACCCCAAGATCGACGATCCGAAAATGGACGAGATCTATCAGATCGGCGTCGTGGCCACGGTGGTGCAGAACCTCAAGCTTCCCAACCAGAACGTCAAGGTCATGGTCGAGGGCCTCAGCCGGGCCGAGATCGTGTCATTCACCGAGAACGCAGGCTACGTCTCTGTCGACGTCAGGCCGATCGACACCTCCTATCCGCTGACCCCCGAGATTTCCGAATACATCCAGAAGCTGGTGGAGATCTTCGAGCAGTACGCCAAGATGTCTCACCATCTGGCCTTTGAAGGGGTGATGTCGACCCTCAAAGTCGACGATCCCGACAAGTTCGCCGACACGCTCGCCTCTCACCTGCTCATCAGCACCATCGAGAAGCAACAGCTGCTCGAGACTGCCAGCCCGTACGAGCGGCTCCAGAAGCTGCAAGACTTTCTCGAGATCGAGATCGAGAAGGTCAATATCGACAAGCGCATCAACTCCAAGGTCAAAAAGCAGATGGAGCGGGCGCAGAAAGAGTATTACCTCAACGAGAAGATCAAGGCCATCCATCAGGAACTTGGCCGCAAGGACGACCGCTCCGACGAGATCGAAGAGCTGCGTCAGAAAATCGAAGCAGCGGGAATGCCTCAGGAGACCAAGGAAAAGGCTCTGCAGGAGCTCAAGCGTCTGGAGGGAATGCCCGGTGTCTCAGCCGAGGCGACCGTTTCCCGGAACTACATCGAGTGGCTGGTCTCTGTTCCCTGGAAGAAGGTCTCGAAGGAAATCAAGGACATTGACAGGGCCGAGCGCATCCTCAACGAGGATCACTACGGCCTCGAGAAGATCAAAGAGAGGATCCTCGAGTTTCTGGCCGTGCGCCAGCTAGTCAAGTCTCCGAAGGGGACGATTCTCTGTTTTGTGGGACCACCCGGAGTCGGTAAGACGTCGCTTGCCAAGTCGATCGCCCGTGCCACCGGCCGCAACTTCGTCCGCCTCTCACTTGGTGGCGTGCGCGACGAGGCTGAGATCCGCGGTCATCGCCGGACCTACATCGGCGCTTTCCCGGGACAGATCATCCAGAGAATGAAGAAGGCCGGGACGATCAACCCGGTCTTTCTCCTCGACGAAGTGGACAAGATGTCGATGGACTTCCGAGGGGATCCATCGGCAGCCCTCCTCGAGGTTCTCGACCCCGAGCAGAATAACGCTTTCGTAGACCACTACCTCGACGTTGAATACGACCTTTCCAAAGTCATGTTCATCGCCACCGCCAATGTCACTCACACCATCCCCGGTCCACTCAAAGACCGTATGGAGATCATCCAGCTGCACGGCTACACTCACCTCGAGAAACAGCATATTGGTCGCGAGTTCCTCGTTCCGAAGCAGGTGAAGGAGCAGGGGCTGGATCCCGAAAAGATCACGATGGACGAAACCGGGATTCAGGAGATCATCGAGTCCTATACCCGCGAGGCCGGAGTGAGGAGCCTCGAACGTGAGATCGGATCAACTTTCCGCAAAGTCGCTCGCCTGGTGCTCAAGACCGAGGGCGACGTCACCGTCAATATCGATCAGGCCAAGGTTCGCGAATTCCTCGGCAAGCCGCGGTTTCGATCCCAGAAGCGCCGCGAGCGCAGCGAGATCGGAGTGGCCACCGGCCTGGCCTGGACCGAGGTTGGCGGCGAGTTGCTCAGCACGGAAGTCGCGCTCTCGAAAGGCAAGGGCCTCCTCACGCTGACTGGAAAGCTTGGCGACGTGATGCAGGAGTCGGCACGTGCCGCGCTGTCGTATGTCCGGTCACGCTCGGAGCTCTTCGGGCTCGATCCCGACTTCCACGACAAAATCGACATTCACATTCACGTTCCCGAGGGGGCAATCCCGAAGGATGGTCCCTCAGCCGGTATCACGATGGCCACGGCGCTTCTTTCGGCCGTCACCAAAGTCCCGATTCATCAGGATCTGGCCATGACCGGAGAGATTACTTTGCGTGGGAACGTCCTTCCGATCGGCGGCTTGAAGGACAAGGTCCTGGCGGCATCGCGCGCCGGGATCACCAAGATCATTCTGCCGATTGAAAACGAACGAGATCTCGACGAGATTCCGCCGGATGTTCGCGGGAAAATGGAGTTTCATCTGGTCGGAACGATGGACGAAGTCGTCGCCGTCGCCCTCGATGGCACGATCGTTCCATTCTCTGTGAAGGACAAGCTCCCTGAGCCGGCCAAAACCATCGGCGGAGAAGACAGTCTGACGCACTAGAGCTCTCGAGGAATTCTCGAAGCATTCGTCATCCTGAGCCGGGGACAGCGTGCGCGCTGCCACTGAGAAAAGAAACTGGGTGGGTGTCATCCCGAGCCGCAGCGAGGGATCTGGGCGGGGGCCTTAGACCCTTGGCCATCGAAAATGTTTGCGAGCACCACGATGGAAGGGCCCCCGCCCAG
>DASZZV010000190.1:0-3269 GCA_035544835.1 Thermoanaerobaculia bacterium | reverse complement strand
AAAGAAACTGAGTGGGTGTCATCCCGAGCCGCAGCGAGGGATCTGGGCGGGGGCCTTAGACCCTTGGCAATCGAAAATGTTTGCGAGCACCACGATGGAAAGGCCCCCGCCCAGATCCCTCGCTGCGGCTCGGGATGACACTTTCAACATGAGCCAGAATGCATCTGACATCTGACATCCGAGGAGACTGATGCGGAGATTTTTTTTCTGGTATCTGCCGCTGGGCGCCTGCGTCCTGGCTACGGCGGTGTTCGGATACGGATTCTACCTCGGAGTCTCCGGTGGAGCGGGAACGCCGGTCAACGGCTCCGATCCCGGCCTCGCTCGAAACGACGTTGCGCCGGCCGGTACCATCCGTCCCATCATCCTGGGCGACTCGGTGGCGAAGGGATCGGGCGACGAAACGGGTCTGGGTATTGGCGGGGTTCTCGACAGCGAACTGAAGTCGCGCAGGATTCAGCACGATGCGCCGATCAACCTAGCCGTGAACGGATCGAAGACGCCCGATCTGCTGGCCCTGCTCGGTAGCAAAAACGTACAGGTGATCATTGCCGGCGCCAACGTGGTCATCATTTCCATTGGTGGGAATGATCTCTATGGGAGTGGGGAGTTTCGCACGGGCGCTCCTCCCGATCCGGGAGCGATTCTCGACCATGTTCTGGATAACGTGCGACAGGCCGTTGGAAAGGTTCGCGTCGCGAATCCGAAGGCCCGGATTTTTCTGATCGGACTCTACAATCCTTTTGTGCGGACGCCGTACGGTAAGATCCTGAGTCCCTACGTCGCCGACTGGAACTCCCGCCTTCTGGA
The DNA here is from genome assembly GCA_035544835.1 of Thermoanaerobaculia bacterium. Taxonomy (GTDB): domain Bacteria; phylum Acidobacteriota; class Thermoanaerobaculia; order Gp7-AA8; family Gp7-AA8; genus DASZZV01. The sequence goes on along the minus strand of DASZZV010000190.1, from coordinate 2,459 downwards.
ATCGTTTCGAGCCGATCCGAATATCACCGTCGTGCAGACCTACGACCTCTTTTCGCATGTAGACAGGCTCAGCGCTGATCGATTTCACCCCGGGTCGCAGGGCTATCGGTTGATCGGGCGAAGAATCGCCGACTCCCTGAAATAGAAAAGGCGGCTCGTTTCCGGCCGCCTTTTCCAGTTCGATCAACTAACGAAACTACATGATGTGAATGTTGTTGATGACGCGGCGCACGCCATTGACCTTCTTCGCATCGCCGCCCGCCGTGTCCTTCTGCTTGGTGTTGTCAGCATGACCATCGAGTGTGACCGTGCCGTTATCGACCTTGACCTCGAGCCCGGTGATCCCGTCCTCGAGAAGATTCTTGCGGACCTCGGCTTCCATAGCTGAGTTATCCATCGATTTCGGCGTCTGCCGGTTGAGGGAACAGGCTGAGGGCAGGATTAGAACCAACATTGCAGCGACCACCAGTAAAAGCTTTTTCATCTGAATTTCTCCTTAGACGTTTCTGAAGTCGTCAGAGCAAGTGGCATACCACTCCCGCCGGCTGAGCCTTATTTGCAGCGCAAGGCATAGGAGTTGCTCCGGTGAATTTCAGGTTTGCTCTTCTGCGAATCGAACTGGAGGACGTAATGCATCCACGGCAACAGAGGAGTCTTTTCAAAGCTCCGCTGATCGCAGCCTCGGCAGCACTGATCCTGGCCTCGGGTTGTTCCTCAAACCCGAAACCGGCCAACCCGGCTGAAACAGCAAAGACGATCGATCAACGCGGAGCCGCCGTGGCAACCGGCGGCAACGGCATGCCCGATCGGCCCATTCAGGAGCCTACTACCGCGACCCGAACGCTCGGAAAATCGAGTCCCGCCCCCGGTCCTGCTGGTGGCAGTCAGGTGCCCGCTTCGACGGCGCCAACCAACAGCTTGATTCCTCAGGTCACCCCCAACGCTTCCATCTCGAGCCCCGGTGCGGGCGAAACGATCCCCACCCCGATCGCGAAGGGAGTCACCACGACCCCTGTGTCTGACGTAAATGAAACAACCACCAACACACTGCCGACGACCGGCAAGGGAACGACGACCTCGACCTCCGTAGGGACGGCCACGGGCGCCCCGGCCACGACGACCACTACGACCACCACGAGCACTACGAAGAAACGCTCGCGCTTCAGCATCTTCAACCGATCCGGACGCAAGGTGACCGTGGAGAAAGACACTACGAAGAAATAGCAGGCGTGAATCGTCTCAAATGAAAAGAGCCGCTCGAGAGAGCGGTTCGTTTGTTTGGCCGTCGCCTCACTAGAATATTGAAAGCGCTGTCTTCGTCGTGAGGAGCTCCAGCGCCATGGTGCCAGCTACCGAGTTCCCTCGATCGCTCAGTCCCGGAGACCATACCGCGACGACGAATTTTCCCGGAAGTACCGCGACCACGCCGCCGCCAACACCACTCTTTGCGGGGAGGCCAACTCGGTAAGCATAGTCACCCGCCTCGTCGTACACGCCGCAGGTCAGCATGACGGCATTGACCCGTTTGACCTGGCGAGCTGTCGCGATCTCCTCGCCCGCCGACGAGCGCCCTCCCGTTGCCAGATACAGGAATGAGGCCGTGAGCTCGACGCAGTTCATCGATACGGAGCATAGACGGAAGTAGGCATCGAGCACTTGATCGGTCGCATTTCGAAGATTGCCAAATGACTTGAGAAAGTGTGCAAGAGCACGGTTCCGGTGCCCGGCCAGACGTTCCGCTTCGGCCACGGCGAGGTCGTAAGCGACTGACGAATCGGATGCCGCCTGACGAATGAAATCCAGAATCAAGTCATCTCCGGCCGAATCGTGGCTGAGGATAGCGTCGAGTACGACCAGGGCGCCGGCGTTGATGAAAGGATTTCGAGGAATGCCACGCTCCACCTCCAGCTGGACCAGCGAGTTGAACGCCGTCCCGGAGGGCTCTCGGCCAACGCGGTGCCAGATCGCATCCCCTTCAAGGCGCATCGCCAGCATGAGGCTGAAGACTTTTGCGATGCTCTGGATGGAGAATCGCTCACCTGCGTCGCCAGTCGTGAAAACCTCGTTGTCGACAGTGCGGACCACCATGCCGAAGCGTTCGCGCGGAACGTTCGCAAGCGGCGGAATGTACTCCGCGACGCGCCCCGTGCGCAGAAGCGGCTGAATCTCCTCATGAATCTCTTCGAGGATCTCGCCGAAGTTCATCACCGCATTCTAACTCGCCCAGCACGGGGGGAGTTTGGCCGTTTAAACACTGGCGTTGCGCCGAGGGGAGCGGGCGCCTCGCCCGCTCTAGCACCCGGGCGGAGCCCGGTGTTTGAGGCCCGGAGGGCCGCAGAGCTGGTAGCCAGTGGTGAGCGAAGCGAACCACTGGAAGACGTCACGAATCAATCATTTGCTTGAAGTTTCACCGAGCCCCGGCAGGGGCGAAAGCCGCCACCGGATGCCTCGATTGGACG
>DASZZV010000189.1:0-6300 GCA_035544835.1 Thermoanaerobaculia bacterium | reverse complement strand
CGGTCAACGCACAGAGCGCCGGCCGAACGGGAACCGCAAAGCCGGCGAAGGGCGACGACACCTCGTCGCAAGGGCCCGAGCCAGGGACGTACAAGCGAGTGCCGGCCTCGTATGTCATGGCGACCGATCGCGCCGGTAACGTCCTTCATGAGCGGGACTACGTCGAGGTCGAAGGAGTGATCAACGTCGCTTCCGACACATTCCAGGCTGACAGGACAAACGCGTTCCTGCAGGATTCGTCAGGCGGCTTCCGTCTGTTCAGCCGCAAGCTCCCAACACGCCTTGAACCCGGGGATGTGGTCCGTGTGCGCGGAAAAATCAAATCCTACGCTCGAAACGGAGAGCTGATGGTCGACACGATCGAGCGCCTGCGAAGGGAGACTCCGCCGCTGCCCATCGTCGTTCAACCAGCCGACCTTCTTTCGCGCCGTTATACCGGACGGCTCGTGAGAGTCCGGGCCAGGACCCTCGACGTATACGAGCGGCCCAACGGCAACGCGCAGATCTCCCTTACGGCGGGCGAAGGACTCCTCTACGCGTTTTTCACTCCCTATCAGAAGAAGACGATGGAGTTCGCCGCGTACAAGCCGGGCGCAGTGCTCGAGATCACCGGGATCAGCTCGCCTTACGGACGCGAAGGGGAGGAAATCCGATGGCAGATTCTCCCCAGAACTGCGGAAGACATCCGAGTGGTCAAGCCCGCTCCAATTCTTACTCTTCAACAGCTGGCCACAATTGTCTACATCATTGCGGGGCTGCTCGCTGTCGCCACGTTGTGGATCGGTCTGTTGCGGGCCCAGGTTCGACGACGAACCAGGCAGCATCGAGAAGTCGCAGAGCGCCTCCAACTCATGGGGCAGACCATCGAGAGCACCAGAGACCTCGTTTGCGTGACGGACCTCAAGGAGTGTTTCACGTTCGTCAATTCGGCGTTCGCCGAAGCCTACGGCTATCCGGTGGAAGAGATTCTCGGAAAACACGTTTCGATCCTCGACTCGGCAAGGAATCCAGAATCGATACGTGGCGAGATTTCCGACGCCGTAGCGGCCGAGGGGTGGAGGGGCGAGCTGTTCAACCGCCGGGCCGATGGAACGGAATTTCCGATCTCGCTCGGCACCTCGATCGTGCGCAACGGGCAAGGTCAGGCGGTCGGCTATGTGGGAGTCGCACGCGACATCACCGACGAGCGGCGCATTCGAGAACAAATGCTTGCGTCGGAGTCTCGCTACCGGCTTCTCTTCGAGAGGAACCCTTTACCGACCTGGCTGTATGAGGCTGAATCAGGTCGCATCCTGGCCGTGAACGAAGCGGCTGTGCAGAAGTATGGATATTCCCGCGATGAGCTCCTGAAGATGAAGATGGACGACATCGTCACCGGCCCGGAGAGCCCGATCCGTGAGAATCGTGACGACAACGAGCGGCTGGAGGTGGCGCGGCACCGCCTGAAGAACGGCGCAGACATCTACGTCGAGCTGACCGAAGATGAGCTCGAGGTCGAGGGTCGCGCCGTCCGGCTACTCGTTGCCAACGACATCACGGAACGGAAAGTGGCCCAGGAGCAGATCGAGTATCAAGCCTTTCACGACGGTCTGACTGCGCTTCCGAACCGGCGCCTCTTTCATGATCGCCTCTCGATGCAGCTCGCGCAGGCGCGGCGGAGCAGCAGCTCTCTGATCGTGATGTTCGTCGATCTGGACCGGTTCAAGCGCATCAACGACACGCTCGGTCACTGGTCGGGAGACGAGCTGCTCAGGCAGGTTGGAAGCAGGCTTCAGCAGAGTGTCAGGCTCAGCGATACGATCGCACGTGTTGGAGGTGACGAGTTCACCGTTCTTCTTCCGCAGGAACAGCAGCCCTCCAAAGAGGCGGTTCTGATTCTGTCGGAGAAAGTCCTTGCTGATTTCAACCGTCCCTTTACCATCGATGGCCGCGAGCTGTGGATGACTGCCAGCGTCGGGGTCGCCGTGTACCCGCAGGACGGAAGCGATGCCGACACGCTTCTCAAGAGCGCCGACTCGGCGATGTACAGGGCAAAGGACCTCGGGCGAAACAACTTCCAGGTCTCCACCGGGGTGGTCGATTCGCAGGCCGGCGTGGAAGGCCTGTCTCTGGAACACGATCTTCACAAAGCCCTCGACCGAAACGAGCTCCTTCTCGTGTATCAGCCGCAGATCGAGGTGCGGTCCGGCCGGGTTGTAGGTGTTGAGGCACTGCTTCGATGGCGACACGCAAGCCGTGGACTCCTTCTGCCGCGCGATTTCATCGGGCTGGCGGAAGAGTCTCTACTCATCGTACCGATCGGGGAGTGGGTCCTTCGGACGGCCTGTGCGCAGCTGGCGGAATGGAACAGGCTGGGCCTCGAGCTATCGATGGCCATCAACCTGTCTGCCCGGCAGTTTCAGCATGGAGAGATCTCGGAAGTCGTGGCAGATGCCATCGCGAAGAGCGGCGTGGACCCGAGGACGGTCGAGCTCGAGATCACCGAACGCGTGGCTATGCAGAATGTCGATCGCTGCTCGGAGACGCTGCGAAGGCTCAAAGAACTGGGAGTACGAATCGCCATGGACGATTTCGGAACCGGCTACTCGTCACTCGGTTACCTGAAATACTTCCCCATCGACACGGTGAAGATCGATCAGACCTTCGTGCGCGATATCAGTGTCGATGCCAGTGACGCCGCGATTGTTTCCGCCGTCATCGCCATGGCCCACACCCTGAAGCTTCATGTCGTCGCCGAGGGTGTCGAGACGCAGGATCAGCTCCGTTTCCTTGCCGCGCAGTGCTGTGACGCGTTTCAGGGATTTCTCGCCAGCGAAGGGGTGATGCCTGACGAACTTCCGGACCTCATCGCGCAGCGCTCAGCGCTGGCGACGTGAGCATCAACGTCGCTGGACGGCCTATTCCGCGGGAGCCGTTGAGGGTCTGAGCGGGGCCAGGCCTCTTGTTCTTGCAGGGCAGTTGGATTCTTTGGAATTCACATAGCGTCGTTCGGATCCGGTGACCTCGTGGAGACTGCGGCGCCGGTCAACGTTGACCCGACGCCTCGCCAGTGCGTTTTCGGCGCTTGACTCGATTTTTGACCGCGCCCTTGCCCTTCGCTCCCGTTCGGTCCTAGAGTGATCCGATTCGAAGGAGAGGCCCCCATGAGCGCAGTCGAGACCTTGAAATATCCGGACGTGCAGAACTACATCGGCGGGAAGTTCGTCTCTGCCGAGGTGACGATGATTGAGGTCTTCGACCCGAGCAATGGCGGGGCGATCTCTCGCGTTCCACTCTCGGGCGCCGCCGACATCGACCGCGCTGTGGAAGCGGCCCGCAAGGCTTTCCCGGCCTGGTCAGGTATGCCGATCAAGGAGCGCGTTCAGGTCTTTTATCGCTATAAGGCGCTGCTTGAGAAACATATCGAGGGTCTGGCCGCGCTGGTCACCGAAGAAAACGGGAAGATCGACAGTGAGGCCAGAGCCGAGGTGCTGAAGTCGGCCGAGCTGTGCGAGTTTGCCTGCTCTCTGCCGCAGATCATTCCGGGTGAGGTTCTCGAGGTCAGCCGCGGCGTTGAGTGCCGCCTGGAGCGGTACCCGGTCGGAATCGTCGCCTCGATCGTCCCCTTCAACTTCCCGAACATGGTGCCGAACTGGACGATCCCGAATGCCATCGCTCTCGGGAACTGCATGATCCTCAAACCCTCGGAGCTCGTCCCGCTCAGCGCCCGCCGCCTCGCCGAGCTGCTGTCAGAAGCTGGATTGCCGGACGGAGTTCTCAACATCGTCCACGGCGGACGTGAGTCGGTCGAGGCCATCTGCGATCACATCGACATCGATGGCGTGACCTTCGTAGGCTCGACGAAAGTCGCCAAGGTTGTATACCGGCGGGCCACATCGAATCTCAAGCGGGCCCTCTGTCTGGGCGGAGCCAAGAATCACCTGATCGTCATGCCCGATGCCGACGAGGAGATGACCTCGTCGAATGTCATCTCCTCGATGTCGGGTTGCGCCGGTCAGCGCTGCATGGCCGCGTCGGTCATGGTCGCCGTCGGCAAGAGTGACTCGATCATCGAGCGGATGATCGAGTTGGCAAAGAACGTGGTTCCCGGGAAGACCGTCGGACCGGTCATTTCACGAGAGGCCCGGCAGCGAATTGAAAGCTACATCACCGAGGCAGAAGAGCAGGGAGCGAAGATCCTGCTGGACGGCCGCAACACCGTGGTGAAGGGAAAAGAGAATGGCTATTTCGTCGGGCCGACCATCATCGATTTCGTGCAGCCGGAGATGCGGATCGCCCAGGAGGAAGTCTTCGGACCAGTGCTGGCCATCGTGAGAACGAAGGATGTCGATGAGGCACTGGAGGTTCAGAACCGCTCGAAGTACGGCAACGCCGCCTCGGTTTACACCGAGAGCGGCGGCGTGGCCCGCTATGTCATGGAGCGGGCCAGCGCGGGGATGGTCGGGGTGAACGTGGGCGTTCCAGTCCCGCGGGAGCCCTTCTCATTCGGCGGCTGGAACGAATCGAAATTCGGCGCCGGGGATATCACCGGAAAGGCATCGATCGAGTTCTTTACCAAGCCGAAGAAGTTCACCACGAAGTGGAATCACGAAGCGGGCGTGAACTGGATGTCGTAGGAAGAGGATGGGGGGGCGGTCTGAACTTGACAGCGCTGTTTTTCCCTTCAATCCACGCCCCGCCCTACACCGTCGTGAACGCCGCCTGCATCAGCCCATCCCGTTTGCTTTTCCATCGACCTCAGCTCGTTCGGAGCCGGCCGTTCTTTTGTAGGGCCGCACGGCCTGCGGCCGGTACCTTCGCTCTTACGAGCTTGCCTTCATCGCTACCGCCGGATGCTCGGCCTGCGCGTAGCCTTCGGCGTCGTGCCCGCCGTGATACTCGATCGCGTCGGGACGCTTTATCTGCGAATGGGGCACAACCCGATCGCGCCGAATGCCTCGGAAATCTTCGAGACTCGTCCACCCTTTATCGGCGTTGCGCTCGATGAACTCCGTCATTCCGCTGATGAGGGTCTTGATCACATTCGGCCCGATGGCGTGATCGAGCATCGCCGCCGTGCAGACCTGCACCGTTCCGCAGCCGAGCATGAAAAAATTCAGTGCGTGCGAGAAGTCGGAGATGCCTCCGATGCCGGAAAACGCTTTGTCGGGGAATGCCTGAGTCAGTTGCGACATCTTCGCCAGCGACAGCGGCAGGATGGCCGGGCCGCCCAGGCCGCCGGATGAGACAAGGCCGTCGACATTCATCTCGAACTCCAGCGTTTCGGGATCGATCAGAGGAAGACTGGGGAAAGTGTTCGAAGAGGAGATGGCATCTCCTCCCGCCGAAAAGGCGCCGCGCGCCTCGGCCACGATTTCGGTCGTCGACGGCGTCAGCTTCACCCACACCGGGATCTTCGCGACTTCCTTCACGACCCCTGTCACCTGGGCGCAGAGCTTCTGATTTTTCCCCACGTTCGAGCCCATGTCCTCGCGGTCCATGTGCGGACAGGAAAAGTTCAGCTCCAGTCCATCGGCGCCCTCGTCCTGGCAGGCCTTCGCCAGGGTCTGCCAATGCTGCAACTCGGTGTCACTTCCCGATCCCGCCATGATCGATGCAATCAACACCTTGTTCGGATACTGCTTCTTGATCCTGTTGATTCGTGGAACCCACCAGTCGATGGTCTTGTCGGAGATGAGCTCCCAGTTCCAGGAGGAGTGGAGGACTGACGAAGGGCTCTTCTTCATCGATAGATGAGCCGAGTTGATGTCGGCTCGGAGGAATTTGGTCTTCGGCCCCTTGACGTTCACGACCGGGTGCAGGCCGATGGTCTTGGTCACCACGCCCCCCCAGCCGGCATCGAAGGCACGCATGATGTTGCTGTCCGATTCCGTCGGCGGCGCCGAGGAGAGAAGGAAGGGGTTGTCGAAACGGATGCCGGTGAAGACGACCGAAAGATCTGCGCTCATGGATGGCTCCCTTGGCTCGCGAGAAAGGTAACAACTATAGATAGGAGCGGGCGCGGTTGTCGAATTGGGGAGTACTTCGCCAGATGTGGGAATCGATTTTGCTGTCATCCCGAGCAAGGGCATGCGGGTGGGAGGGGCGAGGGACCTCACAGCTGGGGCCGATGTGAATCTACTTCCTGTAGCCTGGAGGCAGAACCGGTTCGACATCCGCTTTTGCTGTCATCCCGAGCGATTGACCGCGGAGCGCGGCGTCTGAGTGAAAGAAACCAGGGTGTCATCCCGAGCGTCGAGCGAGGGATCTGGGAGGGGGCCTTGCGGTGTGGAGTCTTGGAGCTCTCTTACGATTGTGCGA
>DASZZV010000188.1:0-8850 GCA_035544835.1 Thermoanaerobaculia bacterium | reverse complement strand
GTATTCCTCCTCGCCAGTCATGGCATCGAGATCAAGCTCGACTTCGGGCTCTTCCATCTCGGAAAGGGCGAATTCCATCGGAATCTCTTCCGGTTCCGGCGCAACGGGAGGTGGCGGCGGCGGGGCAGGCCGCGAGGGTGGCTTTGGCGCTGGCGTCGCAGCGCGCGGAGAAGGAGGGGCAGGCTTCGAGACGGCAGGAGCCGCCGCCGGCCCGGGGACGGCAGCCGCACCCCCGAATCTGACGGTGACCGACGCTCCTTCTGAAATCGCATAACCGCGGGCAGTCAGCTGAGCTCGGACAGCCGCGGCTGCGGACTCATCTCCGAGGTCTCGGAGAATCGAGAGGTATTCTCCAGCCACTTCCTGAGTGTTGTCGTGATCTCCCTCGTCGAGGTAGATCCTGAGGAGTTTCTCGTGGGCCTCTACGTTCTGCGGCGAGCGGCCCAATACCACGCGCAGGTGCTCGATCGCTTTTTCCGACAGGCCGTACTTCGCGAAAACCTCGGCCTCGGTCATGTGCTCGGTGATGAAGTCGAGATCCTCGGCGCCCGGTTGGTCCAGGACACCCTCGGACTCCATCGCCGAAGTGTCCATTCCGAAGCCTGACCCGCCGAGGTCGGTTCCCCCCATGGACTCGGAGGCATCGAGATCAAACGAGATTTCCGACTCCGGCGAGCTCATGTCGAGCTCGTACAATTCGGCGGATGGCAGATCGAGGTCGGGGAACGATTCACCGAGAGGCGGCGCGTAGGATGATTCCGCCATTTGCGGCTCCGGCGCCTCTCCGGTTGACTGCCGAACGAAGGCCAGCTTCTTCCGGTGCTGCGCGTTTTCCGGCTCGCGTTTGATGAGTTCCTGCAGCGTGCTCGTCGCTTCCTCGAAGCTCTTCCTGGCGATGTGAGCCTCAGTAAGGCTGTTGAGGGCCATGACGATGTTGGTCTCTTCACGAAGCTTCGTGTAGGCCTGTACGAGCTTCTCCAGGGTCGGGATGTGAAGCGGCTCCGCTTTGACGATTCGGTTCAGATGCTCGATGGCCGACCGATCCGATTTCGCGAGGAGGGAATCGATGAGAGGACTCACTGTGGAAAGAGCCTGGTCGGGCGAGCCCTGCCTGAGATAAAGATCGGCCAGTGCTTCGCGCAGCCCGGCGTCGGTCGGGTTGTTGGAAACACCCTTTTCGAGTACCCCGCGGGCTGCAGCCAGGTCACCCTTGGCAACTTGGGTACGACCCAGCAGCGACACGAGCTTGGGATTCTGTTTGTTGGTCTCGAGCGTACTCTCGATGAGCTGGATGGCGCTGTTGAAGTCTTTGGCTTCGAGAAGTGTGGTGACGACGGACTCGGCCAGGTCGACGTTTCCGGAGTCGATCTTCAATGCTTTGCGGAAGACCTGGAGCGCCTCGTCGAGCATCCCGCGCTTGAGCAGCATCTTTCCGACGCGGTCGTACTCCTTGAGCGCTTCGGCGCTCTGATTGTTCTGGGAGTAGAGATCGGCCAGCTTTACGTGGACGTTGATCGAGTTCGGGTCGAGATCGGCGATCTTGCGGTACGTAGCGAGGGCATTGCCCGGGTCGCCATGCTTTTGGTAGTAATCGGCGAGAACCTGATACTGGCTCTTGGCCTCCATGGCCAGACCCTGTTTTGCGTACAGGTCGGCCAGCTTCGAGTAGACATCGAGCTTGGAGGGATCGAGCTTGTTGATTTTCTTGAAGATGGCGATGGCTTTGAGGAAGAAGCCATCCTTCGAATAGTGATCGGCGATCCGACCGAAGACCTTTACGGCCTCGTCGTTCCGATTGATACGGACCCAGAGGTCACCGATGCGGTTGAGAGTATTGACATCGTTGGGGTTGTCGTCGAGCAGCCGCTCGTACTCCTTAATGGCGGGCTCGATCTTTCCCTTCGCGACGAGCTTCTCAGCGTTCGTAATTACTTTATCTCGCTGAATTGCCATTGACCCTCACACGAACAACCGCGCCGACTCCTCTGCTCCAAGGAACGATTTACGATGAATGGGACTGGGTCCGTGCTTACGGATCGCCTCCCAATGCAGCTCCGTTCCATACCCTCGATTGCTAGCGAAATCGTAGGCCGGATACATGGCATGATACGACTCCATCAGCAGATCGCGATAGACTTTTGCAACGACGGAAGCCGCGGCAATGGAGACACTTCGCCGATCACCGTGAATCAGAGGAACTTGCGATACGACGAGGTTGTCCACACACATGGCGTCGATGAGCAGCACCTCGGGCCGGGGCACCAGAGTCTCGACAGCCTGTCTCATGGCCATCTTGCTGGCGACCAGAATATTCACCCGATCGATGGTATGCGGCTCCACGACGCCGAACGATACGGCGTGGGCGCAGCGCAGAATGGACTGACAGAGAGCGAGACGATGGGCGTGGTCGAGCTGCTTGGAGTCGTCGACGCCGAGAATGCTGCAGTCACCGTTGAGGATGACAGCCGCTGCGACGACCGGACCGGCCAGGCTTCCCCGCCCGACCTCGTCGGTTCCGGCAATGCACCGAAAACCAAAATCGCGGAGCTCGCGCTCGACGGCCGACATTTCGGCGAGTCTGGCCAGCTCCGCGAGAAGCGCGCGGAAGGGAAGCTCGGATGGGCCGCGGATCGGAATCACCGCGCTTTCGCGCGCGCTCCGATTCACCGCGGCCGCGGTTTTGACCTTAGCCTTTGCGGCGCTCTTCGATCCTCGCGGCCTTACCCTTGAGCTCGCGGAGGTAGTAGAGTTTTGCGCGACGGACTCGGCCATGACGTTCCACCTCGATGCGATCGATGATCGGTGAGAACAGCGGGAACTGACGCTCCACTCCGACTCCGCCCGATACTTTACGCACCGTGAACATCTGGCGGCTACCGCCACCCTTGCGGGAAATGACCACGCCCTGGAAGATCTGGATGCGCTCTTTGTCGCCTTCCTTGACCTTCACGTGAACCTTGATCGTGTCGCCCGGATCGAAAGGAGGCATCTCCCTCTGTGTCTGGGTCGACTCTACCATTCTCATAATTTCAGCCATGACTGTACCTTCTCTAAGAAAATCAGGAGCCCGTTAGGATCTCTTATTTTTGTGTTTCTGGCAAGCTTGCGGTCATTGTGCAGCTACCCTTGTCATCTGGCGCCGCCAGACAGTGTCATCCCGAGCGTCGAGCGAGGGATCTGGGTGGGGGCCCAGCACCCTATTGCACTACCCAAATCGTTCGATGCCGTGATGGTAAGGCCCCCGCCCAGATCCCTCGCTCGACGCTCGGGATGACAGGACGGCCAATTCAACAACACCCGCGCCCGCCGTTACAACGAACTCCTGTCTTTTATTTCCTCGCCGAGCCTGGCCAGCATCTTTCGCGCTTCCTCGTCGAGCTCCGCCTTCTCCAGAAGATCGGGCCTTTTGGTCAAGGTAGCCCGCAAGATCTCTTCCTTCCGCCATTTACGAATCCTCTCGGCGTGTCCGGAGAGCAGCACTGCCGGAACGTCCATTCCGCGGAAAGAGGCAGGGCGGGTGTAATGGGGATGATCCAGGAGCCCGGCGTAAAATGAGTCGGCGATCACCGACTCCTGCTTCCCGACCACTCCCTCGATCATCCTCGTGACGGCGTCGATGACCAGCATCGCCGGCACTTCGCCACCCGAGACGACGAAGTCTCCGAGTGAGATCTCCTCGTCGACCAGTCCGATCCGGATCCGCTCGTCGAAACCCTCGTAGCGGCCGCAGAGGATGATCAGCCGCCGCCGCCCCGCAAGATCGCGAGCCTTCTCCTGATCGAACCTCTTTCCCTGCGGGGAAGTCATCATCACGTGAGCCGGGCCACCATCCAGGCGCAGCTGCTCGACGCAGGTGAAGACCGGCTCGGCCAGCATCACCATCCCGGCTCCCCCGCCATAAGCCTCGTCATCGGTACTCCGATGCTTGTCCTTTGCGAAATCCCGCAGGTCCCACACGCGAACATCGAGCAGGCCGCGTTTGACGGCTCGGGCCAGTACCCCCTCCTGGAGAAAAGGGGCGAACATGGTCGGAAAGATCGTGACAACGTCAATGCGAAGGACGGCGCTTTCTATCTCCGTCTCTGCCGCCATTCCCGCCGAGGGGAGCGGGCGCCTTCGCCCGCTCGCGTCGCCAGCTGCCGGAACCGGAACATCGGCAGTCAGTGCGGGCGAAGGCGCCCGCACCCCTCGGCGGTTTCCAGTTGAGGACTGTTCCCTCACCAGCGGCGGCTGCAGTATTTCTTCGGCCTCACTGAGGTTCTCGAGACCGGCTGGAAGATCGACGATGATCCTTCTGCCGGCGAGGTCGACTTCCGTGCAGATCGAGGCCGCAAAAGGCAGATCGAACCTCGTACCGTCGGTCTTCTTTACGGACAACAGAAGCCCGCCACCACCCTCCTGTACATCGACGACCTCGCCTACGCGACGACCATCTTGTGCCTCCACAACCATTCCCGGGAGGTCGTGCAGAAATACCTCATGTTCCTCCAGGGGCCGAACTTCCGACTGCGGGATCTCGACAGTCCAGTCGCGAAGCTCAGAGACACGCTCAGGGGAATTGACGGTCGAGAACAGAAGCAGAACGCGGCCGGCATGAATGCGAGCCTCCAGGATCTCGACCTCCAGGATTTCGCGCTGGTCAGGCGAGACGAGGTATACGTGCGACAAATCCTCGAAGCGGTCTAAGTAGGGGGTTAGCGGCTCGACGCTTGCCTCGCCGCGGACGCCGTGTGACTTGCGGATGATTCCGACACCCACGAGGTTGGTGGGGTCAGCGGGACTTTGCGGACCGGACATCGGCCCGGCTCAGTCGATGATGTCGAGCGAGTAACGCCGGCCCGACTTGGAGCAGGCCGCGGCCAGAACATTGCGCATGGCCCGGGCGGTGCGACCCTGACGGCCGATCACCTTGCCAAGATCAGCCTGAGCGACGCGCAGCTCGAGCACCCGAAGCCGATCGCGCTGCTGCTCGGTTACTCGCACACCATCGGTTTCATCGACGAGGGATCTCGCGATGAACTCCACCAGCTCTTTCATTTCAGGAGATCAGGCTCGCTTCATGAGCGAGCGAACCGTGGCGGAGAGCTGGGCACCCTGGCTAACCCAGTACTCGATGCGCTCTTTTTCGAGCTTCAACTGCATCGGCTCTTTGGTCGGGTTGTAGAAACCGAGCTGCTCGACGGTGACGGCGGTCGGGGTCCGCTGGGAATCAGACACAACCACGCGATAAAAAGGCGCGTGCTTGGATCCCGCGCGGCGAAGACGAATCTTGAGCATTACAAACTCCCTGTTTTGTCATTCTGAGAGAAGCGAAAATCTCAGGATGCACTGGTCTTGGTTACGGCATGTCAGCCCGAGATCCTGCGTCGGCATGAGCCTTCCCAGGATGACAAGCTCTCTAGACGTGAGAACGCTGCTTAAACCTCGTGTCTACTGGAATAATTCCGGGGGCATCCCCTTGGCGAATTTGGCAAACTTCCGAGGCCCGAGGCCCTTCGAGAAGGTCTTCATCATCTTCTTCATGGCCAGATACTGCTTGAGCAGTTGGTTGATCGCCTGCACCGAAGTCCCTGAGCCGCGGGCGATTCTCTTCTTTCTGGAGCCATTGATCAACTGGGGGAGCTCCCGCTCCTTTTTGGTCATGGAGTCGAGGATAGCCTCCATACGAACGATGGCCGACTCGTCGATGTCATCGTCCTTGATCTTGGCACCCCCCATGTTGGGCAGCATCTTCACGATCTGCGACATCGGTCCCATCTTCTTGACCTGACGCAACTGAGCGCGGAGATCCTCGAGGGTGAACTTATCCTTGGATACCCGATCGGCAAGCCGTGCCGCTTCCTTCTGGTCGATCTCGGTCTCGACCTTCTCGATGAGCGACAGCATGTCGCCCATGCCCAGAATACGCTGGGCCATGCGGTCGGGATAAAAGACGTCGAGGTCGGCCAGCTTCTCGCCGATTCCGACGAACTTGATGGGCCGATTCACCACCGACTTGATCGAAAGCGAGGCCCCGCCTCGGGCGTCACCATCGAGCTTCGTCAGCACGATTCCGGTGATGCCGAGCTTCTCGTCGAACTCCCGAGCCGACTTCACCGCGTCCTGACCGGTCATGGCGTCGGCGACAAAGAGGATCTCCGAGGCTTTGACCTCGCTCTTCATCCGCTGTAGCTCGAGCATCAGCTCTTCGTCGATGTGCAGACGGCCGGCCGTGTCGAGAATCACCACATCGTAGAGAAGGGTCTGCGCTTCTTTGAGGGCGTTGCGCGCGATCTGAACCGGATCGCGCAGCTCACCGATCTCCAGGAAGGGAACCTTCACTTCCTTGGCCACGACGCGAAGCTGGTCGATGGCAGCCGGACGGTACACGTCGCACGGCACGAGGAGCGGCTTGCGTCCCCGGTTTTTCAGATGAAGGGCCAGCTTGGCCGACGTGGTGGTCTTACCAGAGCCCTGAAGACCGGCCATCATGATCACGGCCGGGTTGCCGATGAGGGCCAGGCTCACCTGATTGCCGCCGAGAAGCTCCTGGAGCTCGTCGCGAACGATCTTGAGAACCTGCTGCGATGGTGAGAAGGCGCTGAGGACATCCTTGCCCACTGCTCTCTCGCGAACACGGGACGTAAAGTCCTTGACGACTTTGAAATGAACGTCTGCCTCGAGCAGCGCGATCCGAATTTCCTTCAGCGCGTTGTCGATGTGCCACTCGTTGAGAGTCGCTTCACCGCGCAGGGTCTTGAAGACCCGGTCCATTCTGTCCTGGAGATTGTCGAACATGGCTTCCTGACTTGCTGAGTTGGAAAGGCGAAAATGGAACGAAAAATTCGCTAGGAAACGGCGGAGTTTAGCAGACGTCAAATCAGCGGTAAACGCCGAGGGGTGCGGGCGCCTCGCCCGCACGAATCAGGCCGTGCCCGAGTCTCATACGTAGTTCGCCCAGAGCGGGCGAGGCGCCCGCTCCCCTCGGTTGGAACCGTACCTCAATCCTTCCGCAACGAATGTGCGCAGTTCCTGCTCAACCGGTCTCCCTCGGAACAGTCCGCTCCCCACCCGTGTTAACCTAAAACATGCTCGACGGTCACGTGCTGGTTCTAAATAGACTGTATCAGCCGATACAGATCACGACCGTGCGGCGAGCGGTGACCCTTTTGTACAAGGGGGATGTCCGCGCCGTCGCACCGGACTACCGGACTTACGATTTCGAAAACTGGCAGGACGTTCCGGCGCAGCCACCCGATCACTTCATCGTTACCCCGACCCGTAACATCTTCATCCCCGACGTCATCCAGCTCCTTCGCTTCGACAAGATGCCACGCCAGGAAGTGAAGTTCTCGCGCGGCAATATCTATCTGCGCGATCACAACCGCTGCCAGTACTGCGGGAAAAAGTTTTCCAGCTCGGAGCTCTCCCTCGACCACGTCATCCCGATCTCTCGAGGCGGCAAGTCCACCTGGGAGAATGTCGTCTGCGCCTGTCTTCCCTGCAACGTGAAGAAAGGCAACAAACTCCTTCCCGAGTGCAACATCCAGCTCATCCGCCAACCCCACCGTCCCCGCTGGCATCCCCTCCATCGGCTGCAGGGGCGCAATTTCCCTGAGGTGTGGAAGAACTTTTTGGATCAGGCGTACTGGAACGTCGAGCTTTCTTCGTAAGGAAGGAAGCTAAAATGAAGAATGAAGAATGGAAAATTGAGAATGAAGAATTAAGAACGAAGAGTCGGAAAACCTAGAAGTTTTTCATTCTCCATTCTTCATTCTCCATTCTCCATTCTTCATTCAGACTTTCCGCCTCCCCCATCCCCTCCGCCCCCACCATTGCAAAATCTCCCGACTTGGGCGATAGTTTACCGACCGTCTCTATCCAGTAAGGAAGGGCGAGCAGCGCGAAGTGGCGCGGATAGCTCATTGTCGGAATAAGCGATGCGTCATTCGGCCGGCCGGGAAAGGCCATCCGATGATGACGTGCGCGGGGTGGTTTTGGGAGGATTGTATGCGCTCTATTCGGATGTTCCTTCTCGTTGTCCTTGCCGTTTCGTTTCTGGTTCCGGCGGCCTTCGCCGATCACTTCATCGCCAACTGTCCCCTGAGTTTTGTCGGGAACAGAGAAGCCGGTTCGCGATTCGGCGACTCGCCTCACGGCACTTTCCGCAGCGGATCGATGATCTACATCCTGCGCGGACAGACGCTTACGACACTCGACTCGACCGATCTCGGTGACGTCTCCGTCGCTCGCGAGGATCTCATCACCTCGATGGCCAACCGCGAGTCGTCGGGCGGAGTGACCTTCAACAATGGTTTTCTCTTTGTCAGCGGTGAGGCAGGTCTCGAGATCTTCGACCTGCGCAGCACCCGCGGTGGCGTCGGCGGCAATGCTCCGATCCTCGTCTCCAGAACGCCCGGACTCCACTATCGCCGTCTGGCCGTGAGCGGCAACCTGCTGGTTGGTCTCTATCCCGCGATCGACCTGCCCTGCGCCGCCACGACCGGCGCACCGAACTGCCGCAACTCGATTGACATCTACAGCATCTCCAACCTGGCCTCTCCCTTCTTCGTCTCCTCGATCCAGTCGACTATTCCTTTCCTCGGCTTCAACGACATCGCTTTCGTGAATGGCTTTCTCATCGCCACCGGCTTCGGCGGAACCTACGGATTCGATCTCGGAAATCCATCAACCCCAGCCCGCTTCTTCTCCAACGGCACGGTCGGCACCTTCGTAGCTACAAACGGATCGACTGTCTTCGCCATCGGCCAGGACAAGCTGATCGGCGTCTATACAATCGGCACGTTCAACTCGCGCCCTACACTCGTCAACTTCGGGGCCTTCACCATCCCGTCGATTTACGACCGCTCC
>DASZZV010000187.1:0-2439 GCA_035544835.1 Thermoanaerobaculia bacterium | reverse complement strand
GTCAAGTGTGGGGATGGCGGCGCGAAGCGCCTCGACCAGATTATCGATCAGCCCGTTGAGCTTGTCCTTGGCCTCGGGCGTGAAATTGCGCCGGATGTACTCCTGCCCAAGCAGATCGCCAATCGATGCGTCGGTTTGCCTGATGCAGCGTTTCCAACGTGGCAGCTGCTCTTTCTGACCGGACAGAATCCGGCCGGTGAAGTTGAAATTCTCTTCGGCGATGGCCGTGGCCAGCGATGCTGCGGAGGCGCGAAGAACGCGCCAGCGAAGGTAGGCCTTCCAGTCCGCGACTGGAACATCCGCCAGCATCTTGTTCACAGTCTGAAAAAAGGTCGGTTCCTCTACGTTGACCGACTTCTCGTTGACATGCAACGTCCGCAGAAATCCTGGCCAGTCGAAGTTCGGCGTGGTCGAGGCCAGCTGCGTGACCGGAGTGATGTTGTAGGTTTTCTCCGGAAGCCGCTGGTCGACCCGTGACATAGAGCCTTCGGCGAGACGTTTCTCGAAGGCCAGAATCCGCTGCGCATCGCTGGCCGCCTTCTTTGCATCCCGGCCAGCCAGCGTCAGCATTTTCGTGACGTGATCGACGTACTGATTGCGAATGGTCGAGAAGCGGGCGTCGTCGCGCAGATAGTAGTCGCGATCGGGAAGACTCAGGCCGCCCTGACCCAGGACGGCGATATTCATCTTGCTGTTCTTGAAATCCTGTTCACCGTCGATATCGAACAGGGGGTTGTAACCGGCCTGCTCGAGAGCGTAGATCTCCGAGCGCAGATCCTTGCGGGTCTTGATGGCGTCGATCCGATCGAGCTCTGGCTTGATCGGATTCAGCCCCTGCATCTCGATGGCCTCCTCGTTCATGCAGGCCGTGTAGAAGTCTCCGATCTTTCTCTCGTCTGACCCGGCTGGAGCAGTCGTGTTCGCGGAATCGGCCTCCAGGATCTGGCGCAGCGTCTCGCGGTTGTGCTCGGCGACTTCTTCGAAGCGACCGAAGCGGGAGAATTGCGCGGGCAGGGGATGGGCCTGACGCCAGTTGCCGACCGCGAAACGGTAGAAGTCATCGCAGGCATTGGCGCTACGGTCGACGCCGGTGACATCGAAGCCGTGATCTCCGATCATCGGTTTCGGCGCCGGAGGAGGCGGGGGGGGTGGAGGTGGCTCAGGGGCTGGCGGCGGGGCAGTCATCGCCCCAGCGCTCGAGGCGGGAGTACTCGTAGTGGTCGTCGTGCAGGCAAAAGGGAAGATCGCCACGGCCGCGATTAGAAACAGAAGTCGACGCATACATCCTCCAAAAGAAATCGGATCAGTATGCGTGAACAAAGCGTGCCAGTGCCCTCGAACATGTCACAACGAAGTAACAAACTATAGCCACCCGGAGTGGCGACATCCTGTCGCCGCCTGGCGCCCGGCGGCGTCCCGCGCCGCCGCCCCAGATTCAGGTCGCTCCACGAGAACGGCGCCGCGGGACGGCGCCGGGCCAGGCGGCAGAGATGCCGCCACTCCGGACAACCCAGCTCCGAAAACCCGGGGGCGCAAATCCAGCCACCCGGAGTGGCGACATCCTGTCGCCTGGCCCGGCGGCGTCCCGCGCCGCCGCCCCAGATTCAGGTCGCTCCACGAGAGCGGCGCCGCGGGACGGCGCCGGGCCAGGCGGCAAAGATGCCGCCACTCCGATTGGGTTACTCACCCATTCGCCATTTCCAAAACCAGTCCTTCAATCCGGCGCGCTCAGGGTTGGTCCATATGTATTGAATTGTCGACTCCAGGTCGCCTTCATCTCGAATGATTCGATCGACATAGTCCTTCTGCCAGAAGGTTCCTTCTTCGCCGAGAATGGTATTCGCGCGAGAAGCTGTGAATGACTTCCATGAGTGAAGGATCTTTTCCAACTTCGCACCGTACTCAAGAAACATCGCTACATGAACATGATTCGGCATCACCGCCCACCCATAGAGTCGATACCGGTCGCCATCGAAGAATCTCAAAGCGTTCGCGACGAGTTCCGCGATGCCCGGTTCCGCCAGCGAACATGATCCGTATCCCAGATCGAGATAGTGGTCGACTCTTACTCCAAACAGGCGCTGAATCTCCGCTAACTGCTCCAGAGTCGGCTCGTCTGTCCCGGAAATGGAGCGAATGATTCGTCGTCGCTCGTCCTGAAGACTGGCCACAACGCTTCGTGGCAGAGCATCGCCGAGGCGGAATGTAATCGAATAGAAAGCATTGTCGAGTTCCCAGTGCGGAACGCGACCGCTGGTTCTGATTCTAGCGTTCTGGAAACGAGGGAAGGGAATCCGCTTTGATGCGTGCACATGGCGAGGAGATCGCGCGGGTGGGCGAAGCCAGTTAACCTCGGTTAGTCTCGCGAAGTCAACTAACGCCACCCCGGAGTGGCGACATCCTGTCGCCTGGCCCGGCGGCATCCCGTGCCGCCGCCCC
>DASZZV010000186.1:0-1848 GCA_035544835.1 Thermoanaerobaculia bacterium | reverse complement strand
GTGAAGCACCTGGCATCACCAGCATCAAGAGCCGATTTCGATATTTCAGGTTGGTGCTGCCATGATCGCAAGTCGCAGCCGCACTTGCATTTGAAAAGAGGCGCCGGTCGGAATCGAACCGACGAATAGCAGATTTGCAGTCTGCCGCCTTACCACTTGGCCACGGCGCCGTGCTCCAAAACTAACCAGCCCCTTTCACTCGCAGGTAGTGTTGAGGGGTACGTGCTCTGCGTCTATTATAAGCCGACCCGTCCTGCCGCGCCCCGAGGAAACTGTCCGATGATGAAGTCCGTACCGCTATTCCCCCGCCAGTGGCCTGCGCTCTTTCTCCTTGTCGTATTCGCCGCGTGCGGCATTCCAGCCGGAAAGGCGCCTCAGCCTCTCGCTCAGCCCCAGACCGTCCTTCTTGTCTCGCTCGACGGTTTCCGCCGCGACTACCTGGACCGTGATTCTCCCCCCGCGCTCACCGCGCTCGGCAATGACGGCGTGGTCGCGGCCGCGATGATTCCTTCCTTTCCGACGCTCACCTTTCCGAATCACTACAGCATCGTCACCGGTCTCTATCCCGAGCATCATGGCATCGTCGCGAACACGATGTGGGATTCCGTCTTCGACATCGGCTTCACCATTTCCGGACCGGAAGTCCAAAAGGAGCGTTGGTGGGGAGGCGAGCCGATCTGGGTCACCGCCGAAAGGCAGGGGGTAAAATCGGCCTCCTTCTTCTGGGTGGGATCGGAGGCACCCATCGGAGGGATTCGTCCGAGCATCTACAAGAAGTTCGACGGCAAGGTCACCTTCGAGGCCCGCGTTGATTCCGTTCTCGCCTGGCTCTCACTGCCCGCCGCACAACGTCCGCGAATGATCACGCTGTACTTCAACGAGCCCGATCACATCGGGCACGAAAAAGGTCCTGACTCCCCAGAGACCCACGCCGCCATCCTGATGGCAGACAGCGCCATCGGCCGTCTCGTCGCCGGCCTTCGATCACAGGGGATGTACGATGCCGTGAATCTGATCGTCGTCTCCGATCACGGAATGGCGAACATCAGCCCCGACCGCTACGTCTATCTCACCGACGTTCTCGACACGCTCAACGTCCGCACCATAGACCGCGGTCCGATTTTCATGGGGTGGGCGCTCAACGGCGACAACGTCGCTCTCGTCGCGGCGCTCCGCCGGCTTCCTCACGTGCAGGCGTGGCTGAAGAGGGATATTCCGGATCGCCTTCACTTCCGGGACAACCGCCGCATCACCCCTGTTGTCGCCCTCGCGGAGACCGGGTGGATGATCAACGTCGGAAAGCCGACGAAGAACCGGAATCTCGGCACCCACGGCTTCGACAACGCCGATCCCCTCATGAACGCGCTCTTCATCGCCCACGGCCCCGCCTTCAAATCGGGCGCCCGAATTCCGGCATTCCCGAACGTGGATGTCTATTCGCTGATGGCCCGCATCCTCGGATTGACTCCGGCGCCCAACGACGGGTCGCTCTCGACTCTGGAACGGGCTCTCAGATAGAAAACCCTATCTGACTCTCGCCAGTTCGAGCGATGATATGCGCTTCGGTCGTGGATACCGCTTGTTGCCTTTCAGCGCTTCCCACAGAATCCGGTTGAACAGCTGCTCGTCCGCTTCGTCTTCCTTGCCGAGCGCCAGCTTCTTCGACGCCTCGGCTAATCCGCCTGTTTTGGGATTCCTTTCATCCAGTGGCGTCGAGGGAGTCAGCGCGACGTAGGGGGAAAGATCAGGCTCCGCTGACCAGATCTCCCGGAGCGGACGGCCGAAGTGATCGAATTGGGACATCGCTCCCAGCCCGAGGATCTCTTCTATCGTCGCCAACACATCGGT
>DASZZV010000185.1:0-6335 GCA_035544835.1 Thermoanaerobaculia bacterium | reverse complement strand
AACAGACCCTGTCCCCAGCCGACCGTCGGTGTCGGGTGCAGTTGGCCGGACTGAAGGAAGAGCACGTAGCGCTTTCCGATCTCGAGCGAAGGGACATCGGAGAGGCCGACATCCAATCCACCAGCCTGACCGCCGGCGAACGAGACGGTCATGAGAGCTCCGGTATCAGTCCCCTTGAGCGTCTCGCGGACTCGCACCTGGTAGTCGGTCCAGACCATCTTCGCCCCCTCGCCGACGCGGGCCGACTGATTCAGGACGTCGACCACGACGATGCTCTGAGCCTGGTCGCGCACCTGGTCGAGTGACAGACGGCGTACGCGTGTGGCCATGGCAGGGAAAACGCAGACAATTGTTGTTAGGGCAAACAGAATCACGGCTCGCAGGGTGGCACTTCGATGATTGCGCATTTACCGACTCCTTGGTCTGTGAATCGTCAGCGAGACGGCAGTCATCGCTGTGCTGCGTCGTTTCTGGATGTTTGGACGTGCCGTATAATAACTAATTCGTTGCCATCGTCAAAGTCTTTTCAGCGCCGGATCAGCCCGGTAGGTCGAAATACGCGGCCAGCCGCCGCCGTTTCGCTCGATCGTCTCATGGGCTCCGCCGGGTGATTGTGCGGAACATCACACCGAGTGCCCTGCAGGTCGAGAAAAAAAACGTGAAGCGAACAACCATCATCGCCGTCATTGCGGCCCTAGGATTTGTAACGATGGCCGCTGCGCAGGGCATTCCTGAAGCTCTGGCCGAGAGGGCTGGGGTAATGTCATTCGATGCCGTCCCGGCTCGGTCCATCGCAGGTGCAGCCGGTGACGACGTAGTGAAGGCGGTTGCATTCCCAGCAGGGCTCGCCAGCAGCGTTCGGAAGACTCACGTCAACTCGGCGACCGTCCTTGCTCCACTGACCGACTCCGAGTCCTCGATCCTGACCGGCAGCGATGCAGTGATGTCGCATGCAGAAGGCGGGTATCGAGTCGGAATCGAGCGCGGCCTGCGCCAGTCCGTTCACCTGGTCTGGAATGGCGATGCGAAAAGTAGCGCGCTGGACGACGTCGGTGAATACAGCGTCTGGACCGCTTCTTTCCGCTCTCCCGGAGCTGACGGCTTGCGCCTCCGATTCAACGACGCCGCCCTGCCATCAGGCGTTCGCGTCTTCGTCTACTCGACCAGCGGTGAGTCGTACGGTCCTTATACCTCCGACACAATCAGTGATGCTTCGTTCTGGACCAACGCCGTCTACTCCGACGAGGTCTTTCTCGAGGTGCAGATCCCGCGGGCGGCCCGGGCAGCGCGGCTGACGGTGTCGGCGGTAGGGCATCTGAGCTTTGCGTCTCCGACCGCTGCTGCCGCGACGGCCTGCTTTTACGACGCCAGTTGTGCGACGGAAAGCGATCTTCGCGGCGTTGGAAATCTGTCCCATGCCGTAGCCGAGATCCTTTATGAGGATGGCGGTTCCTTTTATGTTTGCAGTGGCGCCCTGGTCAACACGAGCATGGGAAACAGCGTTCCCTACTTTCTGACGGCGAATCACTGCATTCCCAATCAGACCCAGGCATCGACCATCGAGGCCTACTGGGACTACCGCACCAGCAGTTGCGATGGCGAAGCCCCACCCAGATCCCAGTCGCAGCGTACGCTCGGGGCAACCCTTCTGGCGACTGGCCCGCGTGAACTGGGAAAGCCCGACTTCTCGCTCCTTCAGCTTTCCGGTACGCCGCCACCCGGTCGTTACTATCTGGGATGGTCGACCGACGATATTGTCTTCGATGAAGGAACCTCACTCTATCGAGTCGCCCATCCGAATGGAGCGACTCAAAGCTTCTCGCGCCATACCGTGACGGCCATCCCGGCGCCATCGGCCTGTCCCGGTCTTCCACAAGGGATGTTCATTTATTCCAGAACAAAGGCCGGTGCGACCACCAACGGCTCCTCGGGATCACCCGCGGTCGTAGCTGATGGGTTGCGAATCGTTGGACAGCTCTACGGCCGCTGCGGACAGAATCTCAGCAGTGAATGCGATACCCTCGGCAACTCCACCGTCGACGGGGCGTTCCGTCTGACGTATCCCTACATCGCTCGATGGCTCGACCCGAGCGGCGGCGCCGCTCCATGTGTGCCGGGACCCACGGTGCTGTGTCTTGGAGAGAATCGATTCAAAGTTTCGCTCTCTGCCCGGGACCAGCGCACCGGCACAACCGCAATCGGTCAGGCCATTCCGCAAAACGAGATCGTCGGCTACTTCAGCCTTCCTGCTCTGACGATGCAGCCGAAGAATCCTGAGGTCTTCGTGAAGATCCTGGATGGCCGAGCCATTACCGGAAAGTACTGGCTCTTTTACGGCGGGCTTACTGACGTAGGGTTCACGCTCACAGTCACCGATACGGCCACGGCATCCGTGCGGACCTACACGAAGACTCCCGGCTCGCTCTGCGGCGGCGCCGACACCAGCGCGTTTTAGCGAACGCCGCCTTCCAGTGGCAAGGGTTTCCGAACCCTTGTGCCCCGGCGTCGAGCCGGGGCGTTCCTGTTACGAGTCAATGGGAAAGTGGATTCGCGCGTCGCGGCGCTTCACGTTCGTTCCGGGCAACCGGCCCGAAGGCAGCATCATGCTGGCCGCTCGGGCTCGGCTTCGACATCCGGGACGCCTGGATTGTTACAGGAGCGCCGCGGCTCGACGCCGCGGCACAAAGGGTTCGGAAACCCTTGCCACTAAGGTGGGCACCTCAGGGCTACCGAACCCCCACAGCCTCCTGATATCCAGCCATCATCGACTCCAGGTCCGGCTGTTTCTCTCCGAAAAAGCCCGAGGCCTCGATGACCAGAATGTGCGGAAGCTCCGGCACGTCGACATAGGTCTCATGCTTCTCGAGGTTCTGGAGCTCCGGGTGGCTGCTCTCACCGTAGCGGCAGATGACAAACTTACCGAAGCCCGCCTCTCGAAGTGTGGCCTGGAGCGTCTGCATGTTGTAGAGAAACTGGTGGCCCCACCCTCGGAAGGCCTGGTTGAGTGCGAAGCAGGCGCGCAGCGGCTCATCTGCGCTCGACCAGTGCGGGAAGTGGTAGTGCGTGCTCCAGACCCAGTCGAGATTGGGAGTGGATAGACGCAGCACACCGGTTCGATTCATCACTCTTCGGCAACTTCTGAGGAGCTTCAGCCCATCCTGGTAGGAGAGATGCTCGATAAAATGCTCGGCAAAGATGAAGCTGACATCGTCGAAGGGAAGTCCGGTGGTGACGTCGAGGACGCGATCGACAGCGGGGTAGGGCTGGTTGTCGATATTGATCCAGCCAGGCAGTGCTACGGGACCGCATCCGATATGAAGCCTGGTCATTGATGTCCTCATCCGAGAAAGTGCACCGCCACCCCGATCACGGCAGCTCCGGTCAGCAGCAGAGCCGACTCCAGAATCGCGTAGCTGACCCGATGCTCGTGATGCAGTTCGGGAATGATCTCAGAAGCAGCGATATAGATGAAGAAGCCGGATGTCATCGACAGGAAAAAGGGCAGCGAGTGGATCACGGCCGGCCCGACCAGGTAGGTGACGAGCGCTCCTAACATCGTCGCTACGGAGCTCAAAACGCTGAAAAGAAGAACGCGCGAACGCGATAGTCCGCGATGCAGGAGAATCGAGAAGTCTCCAATCTCATGCGGAATCTCGTGCGCAGCCACTGCCAGCGAGGTGACGATTCCGAGCCTGATGCTGACCAGAAAGGTCCCGGCGATGACGACGCCGTCGATGAAGTTGTGAATGACGTCGCCGATGATGACCAGAGGCACCGTCGCCTCGGTTTTTTCATGAGATTCATTTTCGCCGTGCTGATGATGGTGATGAAAGAAAAGGACGAAGCGCTCGAAGAGGAAGAAGATGATCATTCCCTCCAGCGTGTAGAGAAAGATGTGGGTGTGATCGCGCTCGCTGGCCTCGGGAAGAAGATCGAGGAAGGCTGTGCCCAGCAGTGTACCGGCGGCGAAAGGGGCCAGCAGATGCGAGAACTGCCTACTGAACGTCTCTCGGGTCAGTAGCAGCCCGCCGAGGATCAGCGAGATCAGCCCTCCAAGAAAAGAGAAGAGCAGGATGTAAGCGAGTACCGGCATGACCCCGGCAGCTTCTAACAGATCGGCCGCGGTCTGTACAAGACGAATCAGATCTGAGGGGAGCGGGCGCCTCGCCCGCTCTTCGAGCGAATGCTCGAAGAATCAGCCTTTTGTTACTTCAGAGCGGGCGAGGCGCCCGCTCCCCTCGGAGATGTGGCTGGCAACACTGGGCTACTCCAGTCAGTGCACGCTCATCGGCTCGGGCGACAGCGATAATTCGATGCCTTCTCCGCCCGGCCTCAGGTTTACGAAGATTGTGTCGCCCGGTTTGAACTCTCCCTCGAGCAATCGCAGGGCCAGCGGATCGATGACCAGTTTCTGCAGAGCACGCTTCAGAGGGCGCGCACCGAAGGCCGGGTCGTATCCCTCGCGGGCCAGGTACTCCTTCGCCCCATCGCTGACGTCGACCCCTAGATTCCGCTCCTCGAGCATCTTCAAGAGGCGGCGGAGCTGAATGTCGACGATTCGCTTGATGTGCTCGAGTCCGAGAGCGTGGAAGATGATGATGTCGTCGATACGGTTCAGAAACTCCGGCTTGAAGTGACGATGCAACTCCTGCTCTACCTTCCGTCGCATGGCCACCTCTTCATCAGGACTCTTCATCGACTGCTGAAAATCGTGGATGTACTGAGATCCGACGTTGGAGGTCATGATGATGACAGTGTTCTTGAAGTCGACGAGACGACCCTTCGAATCGGTGAGGCGGCCGTCATCGAGAATCTGGAGCATGATGTTGAAGACTTCGGGATGTGCTTTCTCGATCTCGTCGAAGAGAATGACGGCATAGGGTCGCCGGCGAATGGCCTCGGTGAGCTGGCCGCCTTCCTCGTAGCCGACGTAGCCGGGAGGAGCTCCGATCAAGCGCGCCACGGCATGGCGCTCCATGTACTCGGACATGTCGATCCGGACCATGGCGTTGTCGTCGTCGAAAAGAAACTCGGCCAGGGCGCGGGCCAGCTCGGTCTTGCCGACACCAGTCGGTCCCATGAAGATGAACGAGCCGATGGGCCGATCTGGATCCTGGAGTCCCGCGCGCGAACGACGAACCGCGTTTGATACGGCGGTGATGGCCTCTTCCTGGCCGATGACGCGGACTTTCAGTCGATCTTCCATCTTGACCAGTTTCTGAATTTCCGACTCCATCATCCTGGTGACCGGAACACCGGTCCATTTGGCGACGATCTCGGCAATGTCTTCGCCGGTGACCTCCTCTTTGAGGAGACCTCCACCGCCCTGTATCTCGACGAGACGACCAGAGGCTTCCTCGAGTTGAGCATTGAGCTGCGGCATGGTGCCGTAGCGCAGTTCTGCGGCGCGGGTCAGATCGCCTTCGCGCTCGGCCCGGGCGGCGTCATCACGCGTCTGCTCGATCTTCTGCTTCAGATCGCTGATGATCCTGATGGCGGCCTTCTCACTCTGCCACTGGGCTTTGAGTCCGGAAGACTTCTCCTGCAACTGCGCCAACTGAGACTCGATGGCCTGCAGGCGGTCCTTCGCGATCGGATTGTCTTCCTTGGACAGCGCCTGCTTTTCGATCTGCAACTGGATGACGCGGCGCTCGATCTCGTCGATCTCGAGCGGCATCGAGTCGATCTCGATTCGAAGCCGGGCTGCGGCCTCGTCGATGAGGTCGATGGCCTTGTCGGGCAGGAAGCGATCGCTGATGTAGCGATCGGAGAGTGTGGCCGCAGCGACGATGGCCGAATCCTGGATCTTCACGCCGTGGTGGACTTCGTAACGCTCCTTGAGACCGCGAAGAATGGCGATGGTGTCGTGCACCGAAGGCTCACCGACGAAGACTGGCTGGAACCGACGCTCCAGAGCAGCATCTTTTTCGATGTGCTTCTGATACTCATTGAGTGTGGTCGCTCCCACGGCCCGCAGCTCGCCGCGGGCCAGGGCCGGTTTCAGGAGATTGGACGCGTCCATGGCTCCTTCCGCGGCGCCGGCACCGATGAGTGTGTGCAACTCATCGATGAAGAGAATCACGTTCCCTTCAGATTCCTCGACTTCCTTGATGACTGCCTTGAGGCGGTCCTCAAATTCCCCGCGGTACTTTGCACCGGCGATGAGGGAACCGAGATCGAGCGAGATGACCCGTTTGTTCTTCAGTCCCTCCGGGATGTCTCCTTCGACGATCCGGCGTGCCAGCCCTTCGACGATCGCTGTCTTTCCGACGCCTGGCTCGCCGATGAGCACGGGATTGTTTTTCGTCCTCCGCGACAGGACCTGAATGACGCGA
>DASZZV010000184.1:0-5225 GCA_035544835.1 Thermoanaerobaculia bacterium | reverse complement strand
GGAATGGATTCCGATTCCCGTGTCAGCAACTTCGATAGCCGTCCAAGTCAGCGTTTCGGACGAACGCTCATCTCCCCGCTCGCCGGCAGCGTCGTGTGTGCGAACGATGACACTACCGGCTGGCGTGTATTTGATCGCATTGCCGAGGAGGTTCATCAGGATCTGGCGAAGGTGAAGTGGGTCGGTCTGAAGCCGCGAGCTGGACGCCTCGAGGAGAACGGAGAGCGTAAGTCCCTTCTCGCGCGCCAGCGATTCGACTTCGCTCACCGCGTCGAGCAGGAATGGGCGCAGATCGATTGTCTCTCGATGAATCTCGAGACGCCCCGCAGCCATCTTCGCGAGATCGAGGATCTGATCAACCAGATGTCGGAGGTGGTTGGCCGATGCCTCGATACGCTCGACCGGTTTCACCTGTTTCGGCCCGAGGTCGCCGTAGACACCTTCGCGAAGAAGGTCCACGAATCCGACGATCGCGTTAAGTGGTGTCCGAAGTTCATGGGAAACGTTCGCGAGAAATTCGCTCTTCATCCGGTTAACGCGGAGCAGCTCCGATGACAGGCGTTCGAGCTCGCGCGACCGGTCAGCCAGCCGGCGGGCATTGCGCCGTTCGCGACGAAGTATCATCGCCAGCGCTACGATCGCCGTCACGGGCAACGCCCAGCCGACGATTCCCGTCCAGGTTGTGGTTCCGGTGACGACGATCAGCAAGTGCATTGACGAGTATCATAAGAACGCCTAACCTCACGCACCATGACCGACCGTGAGTTGCTGATACAACTTCTGAAAGCCAAGTCGGTCCGATACGGCGAATTCACGCTGGCGTCGGGACGGGTTTCCGATCTCTACATCGACGCCCGTTTGACGACGATGAGCCCGGAAGGATTGGCGCTGATCGGACCGCTAGCCCTCGCCACCATTCGAAAAATGGAATGGAATGCCGACTCCATCGGCGGGCTCACCCTGGGAGCGGATCCGATCGCTTATGCCGCCAGCTACGCAAGCTTTGAAACCCCCCCCCACCTGCGCGCCTTCACCGTTCGCAAAGAACCGAAGCAACACGGCACCCGGCGGCTCATTGAGGGGCCTTTCGCCGAGGGGGACCGGGTCGTCGTTGTCGAAGATGTGGTGACCTCCGGCAACTCGGCCCTGAAAGCCATCGATGCCGTCCGTGCCGCCGGAGGCGTTGTCGTCGGCGTGATGGCCGTGGTAGACAGGCGCGAGGGCGGCACGGAGAAGTTGAAAGACGCCGGGTTCAATCTGGTAAGTCTGGTGGAGGGAGACGAGCTCCGCGCGCGGTAATTCACGAGGCTAGCGTCGCTTCCTTTTTGTCGCCGACCCATCCGGGATACGCGTCGATCGGATGGAAATGTCGAAGCGTGCCTGTATAGGGAAGTATCAGCTGGGTCCTGAAGTACTGAACCATCCCCTGGCCGTCGTACCGGTTTCTGAACACGACGGGTGACATCTTCATGATGGTCCGCACGTGCCTTCCGAAGCTTTGCGGAGAAGAATAGTCGAGGTGGTTGGCGACACTTGCCACCGAAAGGCCGGGGTTTTCGAAAAGCCGAGCAGCCCGAATCAGTCTCGAGAGGGCAAGATATTTTTTTGGCGCGGGAAGGCTCGCCCGGAAAAACCGGCTCATTAGAGTGCTGGGAAGAATCTCCAGGCGGCGCGCCAGCTGTCTTACCGTTGCGATCTTCGGAGATGGGTCGAAGAGAAGCTCAAAGAAGCGCCAGCAGTCCGGCGACACCCCGGGAAGATCCATGTTGATCTGGCCAAGTGCCGACCTCTGAAGATCCTGCGACGCGTCGGCGGCAAGAAGGCTGCGAAGGGTTTGCCACCCGTTGGGCGTTCGCGCATCAATCATTTTCTTGATGCCGAGCTGGCCGAGAAGGAGGGTCGAGTACGGAGTCGATGTTTCCGTCTCAGTGAGGAGGGCGATGGCGGGAACACGTGGAAACTCTCTCACCACGGCTGCCATCCTCGAGTATCCCTGCCCTGCGTACCGGGTCACGGAAATGAGGACCATTCCCGCTTTCTGGCTTCGAAGATCCGTCAGCACCTCTTCCAGCGACTCCCGGTGCAGCGGCTCGCACAGCCCGTGCGCCACAGCGTCAACTCGAGAACGTTCCGTCGGTGTCAGGACGGTGGACACGGGGAACCGAAGTTGGCCGCGTGTTGAATCGACTGTCTTCATACAGGCCCTCACAGGTTTGGGTTGGCTGCGGGGAAATGTTAGGGCCTGTGCGTCAGGGCTCCGTCAAGCCGCGAAGAGGAGAAGGGCCCGTGACGAATCGCACCGTCAGGTCATTATATTTGGGAAAGAGTAGTTGGTCGGACGGTCGCGGTATTCGAACACGTTCGAATACCGAGGAAAGTCCGGGCTCCATGGACAGGCTGCCAGGTAACGCCTGGGCGTGCTACGGGTGATCGTCGCACGACGGATAGTGCCACAGAAAACAAACCGCCATCACTGGTAAGGGTGAAAAGGTGGGGTAAGAGCCCACCGCGTTTCCGGCAACGGAAACGGCACGGCAAACCCCAGTCGGAGCAAGGCCAAATATGCGGCGAAAGGTCGTCCACCTTGAGAAAGACGCCGCGGGTAGGCTGCTAGAGGATGCGGGCGACCGTATTCGGAGAGAGATGACCGTCCAGTCGCCTCGTGCGATGGACAGAACCCGGCTTACAGACTGACTACTCGCCCTCTTTTCAAAACGGTCCCCGGAGAATTTCGGGGACCGTTTTGCTTTTCGCGTTGGGCTGTCTGTCGCACACGGGCTGCCGCGATGGCGCTGTCTCTCTGTTGCGCGTGCAGCCATCAGCCCCCGACGCGTGGTGGACCGATCCCGCAAATCTCCATTGGCCCCGGAAAAGCGGAAACAAGCAGCTGGGTAATTGGCACTTGGTCGGGGTCTGCCAGATATCAGTACTCGCGCGAGGCGGTCGTGGAAAGCGGCGCGGATTTGGGCGGGGCGCGCTCCGTTTCGGCGGCCGGCTATGAGTTGTTCCATCGTACCGCGACATCGCTCGGGACAGCAGTGTCTCTTGCCACCGACGGCTTCGAAGGCGGCGGAACACGCCAGCTTCGATCGGACCAACGGGTTTCCGCAATCCTTTCCGGCACCCAGCTGATCTTCGATGGAGACAGCGAACCGACTGTTGCTTGCTCCCAGGCACAGGCAGAACTTCGCGCCGATCTCGCCGACATCGTCTTCCCGGTGATGGGGAAGATTTCTCTTGGCACGAGGTGGTCGGACTCCCTTTCGATGGTTTCGTGCGTCGCCGGGATTCCGGGAGCTGCCGTGTTGAGACGTCACTTCGAAGCCGTCGGTGACACAACGATGAAGGGAGAACGGGCGGTGGTTGTCCAGCGCGGCGATTCCATCACGGCCCGCGCGAACGGCGCCCTGGGCCAACACGCCCTCACCGTTGTTGGCGGTGGACATTCAACCACCCGGCTGTATGTGTCGGAAGGTTCCGGCAAGGTTCTGCGCGCAGCGAAGGGGTTGGTGCTTCGCCTTGTGGCGACTACGGCAAGCCGCTCAATGGCGTTCGTCGAAATGTCGACGAGCGTCGTCCAAATGATTCGCTAGTCTACCAGCCGCAGCGGCATCACCAGACAGAGGTACTCCGCGGGATCCTTCCACCCTTCGGGCTCGATTGTGGCGGCGCGCTCCGGCGCCTTGAACGTCAGCTTTACGTCGTCGGTCGGCATGTAGCGCAGAATCTCCAGGAGATAGCTGGCGTTAAAGCCGATGTCGAGCTGATCGCCGGTGTACCTGATCGGCAGTTCGTCCTGCGCCTCGCCGAGATCCGGCGTCTGAACGCTGAAGCGCAGCAGGCCGGAGTTGAACGAGAGCTTGATGCGGTGCGTCTGGTCGGACGCGATGACGGACATTCTTTTCAGCGCGCTGGTCAGCGCCGCCCTGTCGGCGACAGCGACACGGTCATTGTCCTTGGGGATGACCTGGTCATAGTTGGGATACGGCCCTTCGATCAGCCGGGTGTAGACGGCGGTGAAGGGGGACCGAAAGCCGATGTGGTTATCTCCCTTCCCGACCTCGAGATCTTCTTCGGCGGGGAAAAGACGGCGAACGTGTTCGAGCGCTTTCGGCGGTATGATCAGATCGGCCGACGGCGCGCCGGTCTTCTCAATAGGAACGGACATCTTGGCGAGACGATGGCCGTTGGTTGCCACCATTTTCATCGACTCGGGCCTCAGCTCCCAAAGTACTCCGTTCAGGATTGGCCGGCTTTCTTCCGACGAAACCGCAAACGAGGTGTGCGAGATGAGCTGCTGAAGGGTTCCGGACTTGATGCGCCAGCTGTCCGCGAATTTGATGGAAGGAAAGCTGGGGAACTCGTCACGGGGCAGGCCGAGGAGCTTGAAGCGTGACCGTCCGCACTCGAGGGTAATCCGCTGCTCTCCGATGGCGGCGATTTTTACCGGTGCCGGGGGGAGCTCGCGCGCGATTTCGCTCAGCTTCCTCGCCGGAATCGTCACAGCTCCCTGGGCCTCTACATCGGCCGCAACCTCTGTCGTTACGGCAATATCGAGATCGGTGCCTGAAAGCCGTATCCCCTTCTCGGTGGTCTCCACGAGAATATTTGCCAACACCGGGAGCGTGGTCTTGGCTGGAATGCTCGCCGCGACTGCGGCCAAGCCTTCTTGAAGCTTTTCTCGAGAGATCGTGAAGCGCATTCGGGAATCGGTTCCTGTGTGTGGCGTTGGTAAGTCGGCAGTACTTCTACTTATCTATATAAAGAATAAAGAATAGCAGTAGTAGCAGGAGAAAAGGAATCGTGTTGGTAACTGCGTAAGCTATGGATTTCATATCGGTTGTGCTACGCTCTCTTATGTGAGCTAGAGGCAATCGTTTCACATCTTTCCAGAACGCATCCACACGATATCCAATTCTTATCCCTCGACTGTGGAAGGAAGCCGGGCCTTGAGAACTTTTTGCAGGTTTCCGATCCGCTGTTTCAGCGTCGAATCCTCGGAAATATTTGTCTGAACTTTCTCGAGGCTGTGGATAACCGTGGAATGATCGCGACCGCCGAACGCGTGTCCGATCTCGACCAGCTGTGTTCCCAGCAGCTCCCGGGTCAGGTACATCGCGATCTGCCGCGGAACGGTCAGCGTCTTGGTTCTCGTCTTGGAGCGGAGCCCCTCAACTGTAACGCCCCATTCCTTTGCCACGGCGTGCTGAATGCCGGTCAGCGTG
>DASZZV010000183.1:0-2040 GCA_035544835.1 Thermoanaerobaculia bacterium | reverse complement strand
CCTCCGAGCGACGACAGCAGAATGAGAGCTACTCCCGCGAGCCCGATGGTCGCGGCACTGGTACGACCTATGACCGCGTCTTCCGAATGGCTCGGGTCGAACCGCGGCAGAATGAGGTAGCGGTATGCGGTCGCTCCGATGGCCAGAAAGTAGCCGGCGAATTTTATGTATTCGCCGAGCACTTCATTCCACGCCAGTGATTCACCCCCCGCCAGTGAGGGTGGCGGCAGTGCCTGAAGCAGGGCAAGAATCGTCATCGAGTATTCAGTCCGATCGGGGAAGCAACGGTTACTTCATTTTCTTTTGGATCGCCTCGGCAGCGTCGAGGTGGCCCTGGATATTGGGAGCCGCCTTCTGAATGAGATTCTTCAGCTCGGTGCTCTGTGCGTCCGCCATCGCCTTCGTGGCCGTGGCCAACACCTGCTTGTGGTACTCGACTTCGTGGTCCATGTAGGCCCTGTCGAAATCCTTTCCCTTCGCCGTGGTGTTAAGCATGTCGACGCTCTTCTGGAGATCGGCTTGGCTGTTATCATCTGAAAGCGGCTGCGGGGTAACGCCGAGCTTCTTCGCCAGATCCTGGCCGGCCTGCCTCAGCCCGTGATGGTCGCGCATCATCGTTTTTCCGAAGTTGCGGACATCGGCACTGGTGCCCTTTGTCGCGGCGATGGCTCCCCAGGTGCTGTCCGACATGTTTGCTGCGTCGAGAATGGCAACGATATTTGCGTCCGTCAGCCCCGCTGGTGAAGCGGGCGTGGATGACGTTGCCCCCGCGCCGTCCGCGGCGGTCGTGTCTGCAGCCGTGTCTGTCGCCGTGTTGTCCTTCTTGGCGCAGGCTGCCAGAGCGAACGCCGCCATTGCGAGGACCGTGATCTTCCTTGTTGCTGCCGCCATTGGATTCCCCTGGGTGCACTGAATTTTTCCGGCTCCCCTTGGACGCCGGACAAAGAGTGGTTCAATCCCAAAGAACAGGGCAAAAAGCGTACAAGCGGCGTTGAACTGTGGCGCCGCCAGCGTTAGCCTTTTGGCATGTCCTCTTCAAAAAAGCTCCCGCCCGGAAAAGTCTCGGCCTTCATCCGGCACAACTTCCGGCATTTCAATGCCGCAGCTCTCGTAGATGCCGCAGACGGGTACGTCCGCCACCTCGACAGCGGTGGGAGCATGATGATGACCATCGCCGGCGCTATGAGCACCGCCGAGATCGGTCTGTCTTTGGCCGAGATGATCCGTGGGGGGAAGGTCCAGGCCATCACCTGCACTGGCGCGAATCTGGAAGAGGATGTTTTCAACCTTGTCGCGCACGACCATTACGAGCGTGTTCCGAATTATCGGGATTTGACTCCGGCCGACGAGCAGGCCTTGCTTGCCCGCCACATGAATCGCGTGACAGACACCTGCATTCCTGAGATGGAGGCGATGCGCCGCCTCGAGACGGCGGTCCTCGAAGAGTGGCAGGAAGCCGATTCCACGGGTGAGCGGTACTTCCCGCACGAGTTCATGTACCGGGTACTCAAAAGCGGGAAGCTGAAGCAGCATTACCAGATCGATCCGGCAAACTCATGGCTGATGGCTGCAGCCGAGCGAAACCTGCCCATGATCGTGCCGGGGTGGGAGGATTCCACGCTTGGAAACATGTACGCCGGCCACTGTATCTCTGGTGACGTCAAGAACGTTCATACGGTTCGCACTGGGATCGAGTACATGATGACCCTTGCCAACTGGTACACGAACGTGGCGCCGAAATCTTCAGTCGGATTTTTTCAGATCGGTGGCGGAATTGCGGGCGACTTCCCAATCTGTGTCGTCCCGATGCTGCACCAGGATTTGCAGCGCACCGAGGTGCCGCTATGGGGCTATTTCTGTCAGATCTCCGACTCAACCACAAGTTATGGTTCTTACTCGGGGGCGGTCCCGAACGAAAAGATCACCTGGGGCAAGCTCGGGATGAACACCCCGAAATACATCATCGAGAGCGACGCCTCAATCGTGGCGCCATTGATTTTCGCGCTCGTGCTCGGATGGTAGCCGGCTAGGCGCTCGGTG
>DASZZV010000182.1:0-12297 GCA_035544835.1 Thermoanaerobaculia bacterium | reverse complement strand
TGACAGCCGCCTGATCACACTGGTGAACGAGCGCGATCCGATGACGCAGCGCCCGGCGCGGACGATCGCCTTCGACGTCTTCGACTTCAGTGTTCCCGCCTACGAAGGCTCCGATGATCGCATCTACGAAAACGTCTCTTCGGTCATGTTCGACGAGTTCAAAGACAATCCCATAGCGGTCGGCCCCAATGTCTACGTGGTCGGTGAGCTGACCGGAACCCAGGTCTATGGCGCCTGCGACCAGATCGCCGGCAAGATCGAGTTCGACAGCGTCGATGCGCTCCCCTGCTCCAACGCCGAGATCCGCGGCTACGTCACCGGGAAACAGAAGATCACCTCGATCGAGCTGTTCCTGGACAACGCCTTTCTGGGATTCGGAACTCTGACGCTTCCCCGCAATGACGTCAGCTCCGTGACGCCGGTGCTCGGATGGAGGGTGCCGGTCAACCTCAACGAGACCCCGGCCGGTCTGCACACGCTGCGAGTAGTTGCCACCGATACACTCAGAAACCGCCGCCAGTTCGGCTCCAAGACGATTCTCTTCAATGGTCCCGGGGCGAACTGCACCAACCGCCGACGTGGAGGCCGCCACTAGAATCGAGTCACTGGCAAATAGAAAGGCCCCGCTCCTGCGGGTCTTTTTTGTTTGTTGTCGGAGTGGCGACATCCTGTCGCCTGGCCCGGCGGCGTCCCGCGCCGCCGCCCCAATCCGAGATGTTCCACGAGAACGGCGCCGCGGGAACGCCGCCGAGCCAGGCGGCAAGATGCCGCCACTCCGAATTGGATGGCATGCACTCGCTGTGCTGTCAGCCCAGTTCTTCGACGATCCGGCGGGCCGCAGCCCTGCGATCGGTGCTACCAAGAATGGGACGGCCGACCACGATGTAGTCCGCTCCGGCTGCGAAGGCTTCACGTGCGGTCATGGTGCGTTTCTGATCGCCGGAGTCATCCGATACAGAGCGGATCCCCGGCGTCAGAATGACAAACCCAGGCCCGGCCTGCTCACGAATCGCGCGAATCTCCAGCGGCGAAGCAACGACTCCGTGGAGTCCCGAGCTCTTCGCCAGCTCTGCAAGTCGAAGCACGTTGGCTTCCTCGGTGCCGGAAAGCCCGATCCGCAACAGCTCTCCGGCGTCGAGACTGGTAAGAACAGTCACCGCCAGCAACCTCACGTTCTCTCCCGAGACCGCCTCGGCACAGGCTTTCATCATCGCCGAGCCGCCCGCGGCATGCACATTGACGATCCCGGCACCAAGCGTCACCGCCTCGGACACCGCATGCGCGGCCGTGTTCGGAATGTCATGAAACTTCAGATCGAGAAAAACCCGCTCGCCTCTCATCGTTAGTTCACGAACCAGCGCGGGACCGTTGGCGACAAAGGCCTGCAGACCGATCTTGAACATTCCGACCTCATCGTGGAGCTCGTCAGCGATAGCGAGAATCTCGTCACGCGAAGAGCGATCGAGTGCGACGATGAGACGGTCTCTTGGCTGCATGGACGAGATCATAATCGGAACGAGGCTCGTGAAACGTTCCGATTCGTGGCTGGACTTTCCGATGTCCAGCGGGCGTCCAGCAGAGGGCCTGCAACACATTTGCGTACATCGATCGGAATGTCCGGCCACTTTGACAATATTCTTGCAAGGGACCTACAACGTGAAACGAGTTCCGGACAAACGCGATATCGCCAATGCCCTTCGTGAGATAGGAGGCTATCTCGATCTGAGCGAAAGCAATCAGTTCAAAGCCCGCGCTTATCTCAATGCCGCCCGGCAGATCGAGTCGGTGCAGATGAGCATGGCCGATTTCGTCAGCTCGGGAGCGATTCGATCGACTCCTGGAATCGGAAAAGGGATCGCGCCGGTGATCGTCGAGCTCGTGGAGAAGGGGAGATCGCCCTATCTCGAAGAGCTGCGTGCCACCTACCCGCCCGGAATTCTCGGACTCATTGAGGTTCCGGGGCTCAGCATCAAGAAAATCAGGACCCTGCACGACGAGCTGGGGATCTCTTCCATCGAGCAGCTTGAGGAAGCCTGCAGGAAAAACAAACTCGTCTCCCTGCCGGGCTTCGGGGTCAGGACTCAGCAGAAGCTCATCGAGGGGATCGAGTTTACGAAGAAGCATGAGGCCAGCTTCCTTTTGAGCGCCGCGGTAAGAATCGCCGAGGAGCTGGTGGCAGGCCTCAGAGAGCTCGACGGCGTTGAGAATGTCGCTCTCGCCGGAACGGTACGGCGACGCCTCGAGGTCGCGTCGGACATCGTATTCTGCCTCTCCGGTCCTGAGCCGGCTGATTTACTGCAGCAGGTTCGCGGTCTGGCCCTTCTCAGCGATCCCGAGGATCTCGACGGCGGCAGCATCCGAGCCCGCGTTGCCGGCGGGCCGCCGGTCGTCGTTCATGCCTGCACAACGGCGGAGTTTCCAACCGTGCTTTTCCTGGAAACCGGGAGCGACCCATTCGTTCGGGCGGTGGTCGAACGGGGGTCAGAGCAGGGATTCACGCTGCTTCGTGATGGACTCCGAAAGAGAGGACGCAAGGTCGCCCTCTCTGACGAAGCAGCGGTTTTTGAGA
The DNA here is from genome assembly GCA_035544835.1 of Thermoanaerobaculia bacterium. GTDB lineage: Bacteria > Acidobacteriota > Thermoanaerobaculia > Gp7-AA8 > Gp7-AA8 > DASZZV01. Next base: position 9,728 of record DASZZV010000182.1, on the reverse strand, counting down.
AACTCGATCTACCGTTCGTTCCGCCGGAACTTCGTGAGTCGGGTCAGCTCCCGTCCTCCCGAACGCGAATGAAGCTGGTAAATCGGGAAGACCTTCTCGGGACATTTCACGTTCATTCCACTTACTCCGACGGAAAAAACTCCCTCACCGAAATGTTCGGCGCGGCACGGGACCGCGCATTCCAGTACGTCGGGATCTCCGATCACTCGCCTACGGCGAGTTACGCGGGCGGGCTGACCGAGTCCCGCCTCGCTCAGCAACAGGCCGAGGTTGAGTCGCTTCGGGATCAGTTCAAGCCGATGCGGATCTTCAAGGGCACCGAGGCTGACATCCTGGCCGACGGGGGAATCGATTACGACAATGCCACGTTGGCCGGGCGGTTCGACTTCGTCGTCGCCTCCATCCACTCGAGATTCAAGATGGAGAAAGATGAGATGACCGAGCGGATCGTCAAGGCGCTCTCCAACCCGTTCGTCACCTTCCTCGGGCACATGACCGGCCGGAAGTTGCTGTCCCGTGATGGCTACCACGCCGACTTCGATCGGGTCTTCGATGCAGCCGCGGAGAACGGCGTGATGATCGAGATCAACGGGGATCCGCATCGCCTCGACATCGACTGGCGGCTGATTCCGCGAGCACTCTCACGCGGCGTGCGCTTCTCCATTCACCCCGATGCCCACTCCATCTCGAACTACAACTACCTCGAAAACGGGACGTGGGTCGCGCGGAAGGCAGGATTGCCACCGGAGATGATCTTCAACACGAAACCGGTGGAGGAGGTGGAGGAGTATCTGGCGGAGAGGAAAGCGCGAGCGGTCAAGGGGACGAAAGCGTAAGGGGCTGAAGGGGAAGGGACGAGGCCATCGGTCTTTGCTGTCATCCCGAGCCGGGGAACGATGCGAACGTCGCCGATGAGGGAAAGAAACGTGCTTGTCATCCTGAGCCGCCGCGGCGAAGGATCTCCAGCGGCAGGATCTGATTTCAGATCGCTATATCTTGAGATCCTTCGCTGCGGCTTCTAAGAAACTCCCTGTATTTACGCGGGTTCCCTGATGTGTCATCCCGAGCCGCAGCGAGGGATCTGGGCGGGGGCCCATCAATCGTGGTGCTCGCAAACATTTGATTGCCAAGGGTCTAAGGCCCCCGCCCAGATCCCTCGCTGCGGCTCGGGATGACACCCACTCAGTTTCTTTTCTCAGTGGCAGCGCGCACGCTGTCCCTTGCTCAGGATGACAAGCCCGTTTCTTTCCCTCATCGGCGACGCAGCGTCGACCCTTGCTCAGGATGACAAGGCTTGTGTCATGGTTGAAGAGGTTGGAGGCGGTACTACTGTCTGCGTCGCAGGCGGCGCGGCTTCCGTCGCCGGCGGCGGAGCGGCTTCCGAAGGGGCCACGGATGAGCCCGAGGTCGTGGTCGACGGCGGGACGGCAGGCTCGGCGACAGACGGAGTCGTGGACGGGGGAGCCGCCGCCGGGTTCTCCGCCCCGGGCTGCGACGCGGGAGGAGCCTTCTGATCCTTTTCCTTGCCCTTCTCGGAACCTTTCGGCACAGGAGTAACGGCTGCGGGGACTTTCCCATGGCTTTCGGTCTTATAGCGCCGGGCGATCCCCTTCTGCTGACGGCTCCTTACGAGCCAGCGAAGCATGCTCGACTCGTTGATGCCGATCAGAATGTCGTTGATTGATTCGTAGACGGAGGGATCGGCGATGAGGCGACCCGCCGATCCTTCCCCTTCGTCGAGCTTACGAGCCGTTTCGTTCAGCCGGTGCACGAGCGTCTGAAACTCCTCCAGCGTCTGATCGGCGTAGGGGCGATCGTTCAACAGGCGGGGAACGAGCCCCCGTCCGTTCTGGAAGCTTTCGGTCAGGAGCGCAAGACGCTCTGAGGTCAGGCGGAGATTCTCGATCAGAGCGATCACCTTCTGCTTGCTGGCCGGATCATTCAGCAGAAGGGGAAGGGCTCCCTGGCCGGAGTCGAAGCTCCGCTGAAGGTTGGCGAGCACAGACTGCAGGGACTGCGCGCTCGAGGTGAGCGAGCCGGTGAGTTGATCGGCATACTCTTTATCGGAGAGCAGGCGACCGATCAGACCCTGACCGTGCTGGGCTTCATCGAGGAGCCCGTTGGTCTTGTTCAACGTGGCCATGAACGTATCGGTCAAGCGCTGTTTCGTCTTCGGTTGCGTGGTCAGCTCACCCAGCAGTCCCTCGCCTCGGTCGACGCGTCCGAGAATGTTCTTGAGCGAATAGGAGATCTCGACGAAGTTGTCGACGAGATCCTCACCCTGGCCGATGAGCTGATCTACATTGGTCTGCTTCGCCGAGGGGATCAGCGACCCGGGCTCGAGCTCCGGATAACGCTCCGTGCCGGGAGAGATGTCGATGTAACTGTCGGCGGCAATCAGGCCGAGCTTCTTGAGGCGAGCTCGCGAATCTCCCCTGATCCGTTCCTGGTATTTGCGGTCGACCAGGATGACGATCCGAACCAGGCGGTTCTTCGGATCGAGAGGAAGAGTGATGTCTTTGATGATCCCGATGCTCACGCCGGAAAGGTTCACCGGGTTTCCCTCGGCCAGACCACTCACCGTGTCGAGCTGCACAAGGTACTCGTTCTTCCGCGAAAAGAGCTTCTGCTTCGATCCGATGAAGAAGAGGAACAGCATCATCGAGACCAGCGCGATGCTGACCACGATACCGATTCGAAGATTTCTGGATGTCTCGCTCATACCTGCTTTTCGGAATGAAAGGGGCTCAATCGACGGGCTGCGCCGCCGCTACGTTCGACGTCACCAGGAACTCCCGTAATTTGGGGTGATCCGCTGACCGAGCCTCCTCCATCGTCCCTACCCACTCAAAAACTCCTTCGTTGAGGAAGGCTATGCGATCGCCAACCGAGAATGCTGAATGAATGTCATGAGTCACAACCACCGACGTGACATTCAGCTTCGTCTGGAGGCCAACAATCAATTCGTTGATTTTATGCGCGTTGATGGGATCAAGCCCCGTTGTGGGCTCGTCATAGAGAATCGCTTTCGGGTTCAGAACGATCGATCGCGCCAGCCCGACGCGCTTTCTCATTCCCCCTGAAAGATCAACCGGCATGAGCGCTTCGCTCCCGGGAAGGCTGACGAGCTCGAGCTTTTCACGGACGATCCGGGCGAGCTCATCCGGAGGAGTATCGGTGTGCTCCCTCAGGGGAAAAGCGATATTGTCGAACACGGTCATGGAGTCAAACAAGGCGCCGCTCTGAAACAGCATTCCGAACTTCTTGCGAACCTCGTAGAAATCTTCTTCAGGAAGGTCAGTCACATCCTCCCCTTCCACGATTACACGCCCGGCGTCGGGCCGCTCCAGACCGAGCATGTGACGCAGCGTGACCGATTTGCCCGATCCCGAGCCACCGAGAATGACCAGCACTTCTCCCCGATAGACCTGAAGATTGATGCCTTTCAACACCTTTTTCTTCCCATAGCTCTTGGCAACATCACGGAACTCGACGAAGACATCTCGCTCATGAGTCCGCCGCTCTTCCCCCTCGTTCCGCGGCTCGGCGCGGCCATCCATCGTCATCAGGTGACCACCAGGAAGAGTTTGGTGAGGAAGAAGTCCATCACCAGGGTGCTGATGGCACCGGTGACGACCGTCGATGTGGTAGCGCGACCGACTCCATCGGCCCCACCGCCGGCGCGGAGACCGTTGAAGCAGGCGATCAGCGAGATCGCGAAGCCGAAGAAAAACGTCTTGCCGATCCCCGAAGCGAGGTCGTTGTATTTCAAAGTCTTGACTACGCTGCTCATGTAGAAGTTCGCGCTGAGGTGGAGGTTGAAGACGGCAACGATCAACCCGCCAAGGATTCCGACCAGGCACGCCACGGTTGTGAGCATCGGAAGCATCAAGGTCGTTGCCAGGACGCGAGGCACCACCAGTTTCTTGACAGGATTGGTGGCCAGTGCGCGCAAGGCATCAATCTGTTCCGTCACTTTCATCGTTCCGATCTCGGCAGTCATACCAGCTCCGACCCGGCCGCCGACCATGAGTGCCATCAAAACCGGCGCCAACTCCCGCACGAGGGAAAGCGAGACCACCTTACCGATGAAAAGCTTGCCGCCAAACTGGGCGAGTGAGTAGGCGGTCTGCAGAGCCAGCACCATCCCGATGAACAGTGCCGTGAGAAGGGCGATCGACATCGACTTCACGCCGACATGATCGATCTGGTTCAGGAACAGGTTCCAGCCGAAAGGACGGCGGAAGGTCTGTCTCACTGTCTGTGCGGCCAGCTCAAAGAGCCCTCCCACATAAGAGAAAAAGGCCCGCGTCTGCTCTCCCACTTCAACCAGCGTTCTCATCGATTTTAGGATTCCCCTCTAGCTTCTAGCTTCTGGTTTCTGGTTTCTGGTTTCTGGTTTTGAACATTTAGCTTTTACCGTGCCATTGTTGAGGAGCCTGAGTCAAAGCTAGAAGCTAGAAGCTAGAAGCTAGTCAAACAGCCATGGGAAAAATTTTCTAAGTCCCTTAGCCTTCTTGCGCCGCTCCTCGCGTCGAGCCTGTCGCTCCTGGTCGATCGGAGGCTCGGTACCAGCCTCGGCGATCATCCCAGGCTCGTCGGAAGGAGAAGGCTCGCCCACCATCGGCTGCTGAAAGTCGCGATTGTGAATCGGGCAGAGCGTCTCCGGCTCCGTTCCGGCAACGAAGACCTCATTTTTCGATTCCGGACAATACGGCGTGGCCAGTTGCCCGCTCTCGGGGTCGATCGTTTTTCCAACGACCTCTTCAGGCCGACGGAAATCGACATCGGGAAACATCCCCGCGATCCGATTCATGTGAGAGATCCAGATTGGTACCGCCGCTGCCCCGCCGGAGAGCCTGACGCTGTGGCCGTCGTCAAAGCCCACCCAGACCAGCGTCAGAATCCGAGGCGAGTAGCCGATGAACCAGGCATCGCGGTAATTGTTGGTCGTTCCTGTCTTCCCGGCATACGGTCGCCTAAAGCCGGAGGAGTGAACAGCGCCAGCGGTCCCATAAACGAGTACGTCTTTGAGGATGTCGTCCATCACCCAGCACAGTCCCGCGGGCGCGACACGCTTCATCTGGACCTCGCGATTCTCGAGGAGCGTGCCATCATGCGTGGCCACGGCCAGGATGGTGATCGGCTCGGCTTTGACACCCTCGTTTGCAAAGACTGAGTAGGCGTAGGCGATCTCGAGCGGACTGACCTCGAAGGAGCCGAGTGAAATGGAGGGATACGGTTCCAGACGGCTGTTGACCCCGATTCGCGCGGCCAGCTTGATTACGTTGGGAACGCCGGCATTGATCGCTGCGCGGACCGCCGGGATGTTGTAGGACATGGCCAGCGCGCGCCTCACCGAGACGCGACCGTGAAACTTGCCATCGTAATTCTGCGGACTCCAGACCGACGATCCCGTTCGCACGCTGATCGGCTCGTCATCGAGAATGCTCGCCGCGGTGAGAGCTTCACCCTTTCGCAGCGGATCCATGGCGGCGACGTAGACGAATGGCTTGAAGAGCGATCCCGGCTGACGACGGGCCTGAAAGGCTCGGTTGAACTGGCTCTTTCGATAGCTCGTACCGCCGACCAGCCCCTTCACATATCCGGTTCCCGGCTCGATGGTGAGAACGACCCCCTCGAGGGGGCTGGGGCTGCTTCTGAGGTGAGAGTAGTTCTTCTTCAACGACGTGATCCCGGTATTCAGGGCCCGCTCCGCGGAGCGCTGCACGATGGTGTCGAGGGTGGTGAAAATCCGCAGACCCTCGGTTTTCAGCTGCGTCTCGGGATAGGTCTCACGAAGCTGCTTCAAAACGAGGTCGACGAAGAAAGGAGCTGAGTTGATGGACTTCGGAAACTTGCTGGAGGTGAGCGGGCTGGCGATGCCGGCCTCACACTGTTCCGGCGTAATCATCTTCTGGTCGCGCATGAGCGTGAGGACGAGATCGCGGCGCGCTTTGGCGCGGTCGGGGTGAATGAAGGGTGAGTAGACGTTCGGCGACCGGATGATCCCGGCCAGCATGGCTGCCTCGGGAAGCGTTAGATTGCTCACGCGCTTGGAGAAATAGACCTGGGATGCTTCCTCGACTCCGACAATCTGCACCGATCCGTTCTGGCCGAGATAGATCTCGTTGAGGTAGCCCTCGAGGATGTCATCCTTGCTGTAGCGGGTCTCCAGGATCAGCGCCATGAGGATCTCGCGGATCTTTCGCTTGTAACTGCGCTCCTGAGTCAGATACAGGTTCTTGACCAGCTGCTGAGTCAGAGTGGAGCCGCCGGCGCGCACGGCACCGCTGCGATAGTTGGTCACGATGGCGCGTAGGATGCCGCTGATCGATATCCCTTCGTGATGCCGGAAGTCTCGATCTTCCGTCGCGATCACGGCGTCGACCAGGACTTGCGGCACCTGGCGCAGTGAGATGGGAAGACGATCTTCCATCACGTCGTCGTAGATCGAGGTGATCAACTCCGGTTCGATGCGCACGGCCCGAAGAGAGATGCTGTCTTCCACCCGGCGGATACGCCGGACCAGATCGCCGTCCATCTCAATGCGAACCGGCATCCCGTGGAACTCCATGTCGGGGTATTCGAAGCTCTGGAGGTAGATCTCGAGGTTGTCGCCGTCATATCGATAGTCGCCCGGATTGGCCAGCGGACCTTTGACTTCCTTGTAGCCGACGTGATTGAGCTTCGGCTCGATCAGCGCCTTCGGATAGTGCAGCCCGGGAACGATCGGGGTAGCGTCCGAATAAATACGACTCGGCAGGTCCCAGCGCCGGGACGAGTCGAATTTGCGGGTGATGACGACGTAGTTGTAGCCGACTACCCCAACGCCGAGGACAAAAAGAACCATGACGATGGAGGCAAGCCCGATGGCATGGCGCCACAGAAAATCCAGAAAGCGGTTGGGGCTCTTCTTCATCAGGTCTGCATTGTAGAACGTGGGTTAGAGCGCATTGGTTCCAGCGGTGACGAATGTCAGAACAATGTGTCATCCCGAGCCGCAGCGAGGGATCTGGGCGGGGGCCTTACCGTCGCGGTGTCAGGCAATTTGTGCGTGTTGTGCGTCGGTTGAGGACCGCCACCCAGATCCCTCGCTGCGGCTCGGGATGACACAACTACTCTGACAACCGACACCCGCTTCTCTACATCGAGCTCATCGAGTTCAGGAAGTCGTGATTGGACTTGGTCTTGTCGAGTTTCTCGATGAGGAGCTCCATCGATTCCACGGTCGACAGCGGGCTGAAGACCTTACGCAGAACCCAGATGCGGTTGAGCTCGTTCTTGTCGAGGAGCAGTTCCTCTTTTCGCGTGCCCGACTTGTTGATGTCGATGGCCGGGAAGACGCGCTTGTCGGAGAGCTTGCGATCGAGGTGGACCTCCATGTTGCCGGTACCCTTGAATTCCTCGAAGATGACGTCGTCCATGCGTGAGCCGGTATCGATCAGAGCCGTAGCGATGATTGTCAGAGAGCCGCCTTCCTCGATGTTTCGGGCCGAGCCGAAGAAGCGCTTCGGCCGCTGCAGGGCGTTGGAATCCACACCGCCCGAAAGAACTTTCCCCGAGGGAGGAACGACGGTGTTGTATGCGCGGGCCAGACGCGTTATGGAGTCGAGCAGAATCACGACGTCCCGCTTGTGCTCCACCAGACGCTTGGCCTTCTCGATGACCATCTCCGCGACCTGCACGTGACGCGAAGCCGGCTCGTCGAAAGTCGATGAAATGACCTCGCCCTTTACGGAGCGCTGCATGTCGGTGACTTCCTCGGGACGCTCGTCGATCAGAAGAACGATGAGCGTGACCTCGGGATGATTCGTAGTGACGGAGTTGGCGATCGACTGCAGGAGCATCGTCTTTCCGGTTCGAGGAGGGGCGACGATGAGACCGCGCTGACCCTTGCCAATCGGCGAGACCAGATCGAGCACGCGCGAAGACATGTTGTTCGACGCTTCCAGCTTGATGCGTTTTTCCGGATAGAGCGGCGTGAGATTGTCGAAGAGGATCTTGTCGCGAGCGACATCAGGATGCTCGAAGTTGACCGCTTCGACCTTGATGAGAGCGAAGTAGCGCTCACCCTCCTTGGGCGGACGAACCTGTCCTGAAACCGTATCGCCGGTGCGCAGATCGAAACGACGGATCTGCGAAGGCGAAACGTAAATGTCATCGGGACCCGGCAGGTAGTTGTACTCGGGAGCGCGCAGAAAGCCGAAGCCATCGGGCAGGCACTCCAGAACTCCTTCCGAGAAAATCAGCCCGCTCTTTTCCGTCTGAGCCTGAAGGATCGAGAAAATCAGGTCCTGCTTGCGCATGCCCGCGGCGTTCTCCACACCATAGTCGCGAGCGATCTTTGTGATGTCGGGCAGCTTCATTTCCTTGAGAATGCGGATGTCGAGCGTCTCGGCAGCCTGCTGTCCGTCGCCACCCTTCCTGGTGCGAGCAAGGCGATCGGAGGGCTTTTCGCCCTCGCCGGGCGTCTCAGGGGACTGAGGTGAGTCATCGTCCGAGGCGGCTGTCTCGACATCAAAGGCCTCGTCGTCGTCGCCTGGGGCTGGCCGGGCGACCCTTGGTGCGGATTTCTCTTCTTTGTCGGCCGAGGCAGTTTTGTCGGCTTTGGCCCGCTTTTCGCGTTTCGGGCGCTCCGGCTTCCCGGTACGCTCAGGCTTGTCGACTGGCGCTTTCTCCTCGGGGGGCAGAGTCGCTTCGGCGGTTGCTTCTTCGTTTTCGATATGTTGGTCCATAGCTACCTCGCAGGGATACTTCCCTTGCCTTCTTTGATATGCGTGAGCAGTTCGCGCCAGACGACATCGACGCCTGAACGGTTCAGCTTTGAAAATCCGATGAATTCCTTCTCGTCCCGGCCGATCGTCGTCCCGATCACGCTCCGGTTCTTCGCCATCTCGTTTTTGGACAGTTTGTCGGTCTTGGTCAGAACGAACTTCGTGTCAATTCCACTGGCGTCAGCCCAGTTGAGCATCTGGAGGTCTTCTTCTGATGGAACACGACGCGAATCCAGAAGGATGAATAGCATTTTCAGGGTCTCTGATGTTTCCAGATATGTCTGGATGAGGTCTCCCCACGATCGGCGCATGTCTCGGGGCACGCGTGCGTATCCATATCCGGGGAGATCGACGATATAGAAAATCTCATTGATCAGATAAAAATGAACTGCCTGGGTCTTGCCGGGAGTCTGACTCACCCGGGCGATGTCTCGCCGGTTCAGGATCGAATTGATGAATGTCGACTTCCCGACATTGGATCGCCCGATCATTGCGAACTGCGGACGGGAATCCGTGGGGAAATCCTCAATTCGGTAAGCTGCTCGATGGAGAACTACCGATTCGATTTGCAAAGTGTCAGATGAACTTTCCGAGTGTTGTAAGAAGATAGGCCAGGAGGCCTCGGCTGGTCTGACGAAAGGATTCAGATGTTTTGTCTGTCTATTTTCCCACGGCTGTCAAACCGCGGCCGGCCCCGGGAGGACTGAACCTCAAACAGCCGGTCATCCCAACCGAAACATCAGAAAAAAGCGTCGTCATCCTGAGCCGCAGCGAAGGATCTCCATGGCAGGATCTGAATTCAGTTCTTCTTATCTTGAGATCCTTCGCTGCGGCTTCTAAGAAACTCCCTGTATTTACGCGGGTTCCCTGATGTGTCATCCCGAGCCGCAGCGAGGGATCTGGGCGGGGGCCCTTCCATCGTGGTGCTCGCAAACATTTTCGATGGCCAAG
>DASZZV010000181.1:0-28276 GCA_035544835.1 Thermoanaerobaculia bacterium | reverse complement strand
TCTTTTCATCGAGTTAGTTAGAGGCGCGGAATCGCCTTTTGGGCGAGCCGCCTCGCACCGTCGATTTTCGTGTTCACATCGCCGGGACCACCCAGGCTGATGCGGAGAATTGCGAATCGCGTCAGCACGTAGAGCGCGCCGCTCACCCGGTTTCCAGTCCACGCCGCCGCATCGCCTACACCCTCCACCGGGATTGCGTGAACTTCGCGTGACTGGCCCGACTCCCTTTTGCTCTCTCCAGCTTCTCCACGCTCGCGCCGCTCTTCCTCTTCCCCCTCGCTTTTCCCCTTTCCGAATCTCTGATTCCAGATTTTGCAGGTGGCTCGCCGACCAAGCCGATCAGGCCTCGTCACCTCCAGAGCAACCGAGCCGGTATTGCCGGGCAAACTATAAAAACACTGGGTGATTGTGACGCCCCCGCCGGAATGCACAGATCCTTGTGAATCGACTGGCATTGCACCTTGAGAAATGGCGACCTCTCCCGCCTTCAGAAGGTCGCATGCATCCGCTGGAGTCGGGCGCCGAGCACTACTACATCCAGTTACGCAAACCACCAGAAACAGAATGGGACACCCTTGCTGAAGGTGGCGCAGAAAGCTTGTCATTGGACCAGTCTCCGGTTGTGGTACGTCGTTTGCTAGATTGGAAACACATATTTAATGGTAGCTATACTACCGGAAAATGATCATACTGCCGTCGGTCATCCATAAAGGTCAGGAGAAGAAGATGAAAACATGCCGCATCAAGTTCTGGGCTTCCGTGCTGATTTTTCTTGCAGTAAGTGCACCGGCCCTCTTCGCCGCGACCCCCGCCAGCGGCACTCTGTCGTTGAGCAGCGTCTCGACGAGCTGGAATGGTTTTCCGGGTCCTGCGTACATGGACGACGCTCTGAATCCGATCGGGACCAGCTCGGCTGACACCAACTGCACAGACGGTAAGAACTGTGACACTTTCACTGTCACGGTTGCCCCCGGCGATTATTCAGGAAAGCGCGTACGGTTCGCCATCACCTGGACAAATCCTGCCGACGACTATGACGTCTACGTGCATGCAGCCAGCAATACGACCGGCGCGGTCGTCTCGAAGTCTGCGGGAAGTCCTCCCTCGACGCTCGAGGAGAATACCTTCGACCTCGGCGTAATCTCGACGGGCATCAACGACGTGTACACCGTGCACGTCGTTTACTTCACCGTGGGAGTGCTCGATGCATACCACGGCACTTTAACGATCGAGACCATACCCACCGTACCGGTGCGCACGCCGAAGTTCGTTACCGGTAACAAGACTCATCTTCGCTTCAGCCGGAGTCGCGCTCTCTATGCGAACGGCACGACCGGAGGCAGCGAGCCGAGCGCCCGTATCGATTTTGCCGGAAACGCCTACGTTGGCTCTATTCGCGGTCTCACGGCCGGCGATGACATCTGGCGTTTCGACCTCAACCCCGACAGCCCGACCTTCGATCCCTTCCTCAGGAGTGCGGGGGCCTTGATCGATGCAGATGGCAACATCACGAACCCGACCTACAAAGGACAGCCCGACGCGACAATGCCTGACAACATCAACACGCTTCGTACGCCGGCAGATGGGGGCGGCGATATGGATATCGCGGTAGGTTATGCCGCGCCGTCACCCGGTGCCCCTCCGATTGTCGCCACCACAAGCCTCGTGGCGGCAAATATCTCGGCGCAGCGCTCCACCGACCGCGCCGAGACCTTCATGCGCAATCCGGATGGCAACGTCACGGTGCCTGAGGACGATCGCAACTGGATGGACTTCCAGGGAAGCAAGATTGTGTACCTTGCGTATCGCGAGTTCACCGGCCTTGTCGCGACCTCTAAGTTTTATGTCAACCGCTCCGATGATGGAGGGCTGACGTACGGCCCGGCCGTTCTCGCTGCGCTGGGAGGAAATACGACCGGCAACGTGGCCGTCGACCAGAATGACGGAACCGTGTACTTCTGCTATCAGGGCGTTAAAGCCAACCAGGTGATGGTCACCGTTGGCCGCCCGACGGTGGCTGGAGTGGCACCGCTCGTCTACGCGTCGCACGTCGCCGCCACTGGCAAGGGCACCACCATTTCCGCGCTCTTTCCCTGCGTGAAGGTCGGCGCTGACGGAACGGTGTACGTGACCTACTCGGACGCCGGTGAGGGAATCTACCTGGCGCACTCGACCGATCATGGCGAAACCTGGTCGCAGTCGGTTCGAGTGAGCAACCTCTCTTCTCCATCCCGGTCGCTGTTCCCCTGGATGGCCGCTGGCAAAGGGCCGGGCAGCGTGGCCATCGCCTGGTTTGGCACCGAGGCCGCCGACACGGAAGATGGCGCTGGCGCGAACAACGATGCCGCCAACTGGAAGGTCTACTTCGCTCAGACCACCGATGCCACCGCGCAGAATCCGACCTTCTATACTGCCGTTGCCAGCGATCACTACGTTCACGGATCGAACATCAGTCTGGGTGGTTTCGGGGGAGCTGCCAACAGGAACCTGGGTGACTTCTTCCAGATAGACCTCGATCCGCAGGGACTAGCCTTGATGGCCTTCTCTGATGACTCCAATGACTTCACCGGCAGCGCTTATGTCATCCATCAGATCGACGGGCTCAGCATGCACACAGGAAGACGTGTCAATCTCGGGCAGGGCCAGAGCGATTCAACCATCGATCCCTCTCAGCCGCAGGTCGTCGATCAACGCCATGACGCACAGCTTCGCACCTACAGTCCGTCGATTCTCGCCACCGACAATCCAGTCGACATCGTCAATATCCGGTACGGTTGCGAGTCGAGCGGAGGAAAGACGCTATTGACGGCTACGATGAAACTCAGTGGCCTGACCTTCGTGCCGCCGACCGGCATCTGGCGCATGCACTTCGCGTCGAATCCCTCGAAGCCGGGTCTGTCCGATCGAGCCGACCAGTGGTTCCTCGAGGCCTCCTCCGACGACACGGGTGCTCAGAGCTTCAAGTGGGGAAGGGGCCTTCGTATCAGCTCTGGCGGGCTGACCTACACCGCGTCGACCACGCCAGCCGATGGCGGATCGTTCAACCTGACCAATGGGACCGTCACGGTGAAGATCGATGTCGCCAAAATCAACGCCGTACAGACTCGCGGTGTTATCGGTGCCGGAAGCACTTTGATCGGCCTTCGCGGAAGTGCGCGCGCCGCGCAGACCGTGAGCACTTCCGCTGCCTCAGCGACAGTGGGGACTCTCGATATCACCCGCGGTGGCAGCTCCTATACAGTGCCCTCGAGCTGCTTCTCGGTCTTCCCATAGTACGGGACTTACTTGCTCGTCCCTCGAAAACGCGCGGCGTCGGCCGCGCGTTTTCTTTTGGATGATTCAGGCGCTCGCCGTCACCAGTTGTGACGCTAACGCAGCCGACTCCGCTTTACGGCGTTTACATCGGGTTCCCGATCCCCGCGACGTTTCTCCATGTGAGGATTGGGGTCGTGACCTGCTGTTACCATGATCATCCATGACGCCGACAGCGGCTCGCGCGGCCAGCGCGCAGACTCCCATTCTCGTCTTTCTGGCCGCGCTGCTGGTCAAGCTCGGCGTTCTTCTCTCGCTTGGCTCTCATCCATTATTGCAGCCGGCCGGCGATATGGACGGCGCGGTCTACCTGGCGATGGCGCGAAGCGGGCCACCGCCGGTCGCGTACTTCGTCTCTCCGCTCTACCTGTATTTCTTAAAGCTCACCGGCCCGTCGATCTACGTAGCTCTGACTCTACAAATCGTGCTCGGCAGCCTCGGTGTCGTTCTGCTACTCGCGACCTCGGCTCGATGGTTCGGCCGCCGCGCCGCCCTTCTGACTGCTGCCCTCGCAATCCTCACCGGGGTGATCACCTTCAACGAGGTGACGATCCTGCAGTCGTCGCTCGACCCCTTCCTCGTGGCGCTGTCGATGTGGCTCCTTTGCCGGGCACTTCAGGAAAACGACTGGCGTCACTTTGCCGGCGCCGGTGCGGCGACAGCGCTGCTCGTCCTCAACCGTCCAAACGTACTTCTATGGATCGCCGCGCTCGGTGGTCTTCTTTTGCTGGGGCATCGCTGGAGAGGGACTGCCGCGTTCGCTCTCGCTTTCGTGATCCTGCTCGCGCCTGTTGCGGCCAGAAATCTCATCGTCGGACACGAGCTGGTGCTCGTCTCATCGCACGGAGGTCTCAATTTTTATATCGGGAACAATGCCGCGGCCGACGGTGCATACGTCGCCGTTCCTGGAATTCGACCGACTATCGCCGGTCAGTCGGTCGATGCCCGGCTGATGGCAGAAAGAGCCGCCGGCCACGCTCTCGACTCTCGCGGCGTCTCCCGATGGTTTTATGGCCGAGCGCTCGAGTGGATGCTCGCTCGTCCGGACGATGCCCTCAAACTCTTCCTCCGTAAACTCGCCTACACGATCCATCAGACCGATCTCTCACTGAACTTCAGCTATGATTTTTTCAGTCACGATGTCAGCTCACCCCTTCGATTTCTCGTGGTCGGGCCGTGGCTGCTGGTCCCGCTTGGTTTCGCGGGAGCGGCAACGCTGTGGCGCGATCGCCGTTTTCTGACCTGGTTTGCCTTCGTACCGGTTTACGCTGTCTCAGTCGCAATCTTCTTTGTAGCGTCGCGATACCGGCTTCCGCTTCTGGTTGTCCTCGCCGTTGCCGCGGGTGGCGTCATTCACGTACGACGTCCTTCTCAGGCTATGGCCGGTCTCCTCCTCGGCGTCGTTGCGCTCTGGCCATTCGGGCTCGACAGTGGTCGCTCGCAGGAACAGACGAACATGGTTGTCTCTCTGATCGAGCGTCATCAGTTCGATGAGGCCGACCGGCTGATTCCGCAGTTCGAGCAAACACAGCGCGATCCTGCGCGTCTGCATCACCGCTCTGCTCTGGCGTACGAGGCAACGGGGGACAACGCCCGCGCAGCGTCGATGTTCGAGCAGGTCTTGCGAGACCCCATCGCCCAACCGATCCTGCGCACCAGTGCCACCGACGAGCTTGCGGCCATCTACGCCCGCTCCGGACGTAACGACGAAGCTCGTAAGCTTCTGGCCGGCGTCGATCCCGTATCGTTGAGCGCAGGGCGAGCCGTGAAGCTCGGGCGACTCGCCCTCGAGGTAAGGGATGGAAAGGATGCCATCACTTTCCTGCGCGTGGCCATTGATCTTGACCCCACCAACGGCGCGGCCTGGTATCACCTCGGTGTCGCATTCCTCGCTGAGGGCGAACCTCGCAATGCCATCGCGGCATTGGACAAAGCTCGTTCCCTGATGCCACGGTATGCGCCAACGTTTCTGTTCCTGGCGCTGGCGCAAGCGCAGAGCGGGAATGTTGCCGAGGCGAGAAAGGATGCGGTTGAGGCACTGCGCCTGCGGCCGGCCTTCCCGCAGGCGCGGCAGTTGCTCGATCAGTTAGGGCGTTAAGCGAGGCAGGGTAGGGACGCGCAGCTGCGCGTCCTGCACCTCACTCGCGTCGACCACGTCGCGGCATCTTTTTGTGTGGCACAGGCACTCTTGCTAGCACTCTTGTCTGTGTGCCATGGCGTCGAGCCGTGGCTTTTCTGTGAATAACCTACAGGGAAGTCGGCCTCGACGGCCGACACACAGGCAAGAGTGCCTGTGCCACACAAGAGGCGACTCCTGGTGGCGCCGTTTGGAGCGCTCGGCGGGATCGCGATCGCAAGGGCACCGGCCGCACGCCGCGCGCCCTAGGCGATCGGATCGGGCCGAATCGTCCAGCTCTTACTCCACGGCTGCGATCTGATACTGCTCCAGCTTCCCGTCCGGCATCGTGAACGTGGTCAGTCGCAGCGTCCGGTCGGGAAACTTGATCCGATACCTCCGCAGCGTCATACCACCTCGAAGGGATTGAGCCAGCTGGGTGAATTCCTGGGGAGTGCCGAGCGGCCCGAGGCTCGATGCGAAATCCTTGAGTGCAGCATCACTCAGGTAGGAGCTCGCGTTCGCGGTGAACAGGGATCGGTCAACCTTTCCCTTCTGGAGATCGTGAAAGATGGACTGGACCCGATTGAGCGCTGTCTGAGTTCCGGGGTCCGTCGTCGCAAAAATGAGAGTGCCGATCTTTGTAGCGATTTGCTCGGAAGCGTTGGTGGCGTCCAGATTTGTGAGTACGACCACCGCGGCCCGATCCTCTGGATAGATATCGTTTCTGGCGGTGAATCCGGAGACTTCGCCACCATGTGAGACGAGCCTGCGACCATCCACTGTGCTCAGCGAGACCCCGAGGCCGTAGCGCGATCCGATCCCACTGGTGAGCTGAACTTCCTTGGTCAGCTCGCGATAGGAGGCCTGGTGCAGAATGGTCTGATCGATCACGGAAAGATCCCATCGCGCCAGATCGCCGGCCGTCATCGCCAGCTCACCGGCCGCGAACATCCAGCCGCGACCCTCCTTGGGCGCGAGGCGAGGTGGTCCCAGCGCATAGCGGAGGTAGCGCGTCGGCTCTTCCTTCCCCAGTTCGGCGACGTCGCTGTTGGTGACCGACGTCATGTGCAGGGGCTCGAAGATCCTCTTCTGCAGGAATTCCATGACCGGGACGCCGGCCACTTTCTCGATGATGATTCCGGCGATCACGTAATTCGTATTGCTGTATTGCCACTTGGAGCCTGGTTCGAAATCGAGGGGGATCTGTCCCCATCGACGGGCAATCTCGTCGGGCCTGACGTCTTTGAGCATCATCGGCATCACGTAGTCCTGCGGCCAGAAGTCCTGATAGCCGGAGGTCATCGACAACAGCTGCCTGATGCTGACGTCCCTGGCTCGAGTCAATTCCGGAAGCCACCTCACGATCTTGTCATCGAGTGATAGCCGCCCTTCCTCTGCCAGCAGAAGAATGGAAGCCGAGGTGAACTGCTTGCTGATCGATCCGATGCTGTAGCGCATCTGGGGAGTCGCGGCCTTTTTCGTTTCGAGCTGCGCCGTCCCATAGGCATGCGTGTAAGCAATCTTGCCATCGGTGACGACGGCGACCGACGCACTGGGCGCGCCGCTCTTCGTCAGTAGATCTGTGACGGCCTTGTCGATGTTCGCCCGTAAAGGCGAAGGCAGAGTCTCTTCCGCGAGAAGGGGAGAGACAGAAAGGAGCGAAGCGATGATGAGGATTCGTAGCGTTGTCGTTCGGCGCATAGTGCGCACATCGTAACGTAGGGACGCGCAGCTGCGCGTCCTGCACCTCAGCCGCGTCGACCGAGTCACAGCACCTTTTTGTGTGGCACGGGCACCTCTTGCCTGTGTGCCACGGCGTCGAGCCGTGGCTTTTCTGTGAATGATCTACAGGGAAGTCGGCCTCGACGGCCGACACACAGGCAAGAGTGCCTGTGCCAGTGCGCCTGAGAGCGCACCTGAAAAGGAGGAGTGAACCCTCTCAACCAAACGCTCAACTGGTTGAAAGCCGACCGTAACTGCGTCGTCTAGAAAGGCGGGGTGGAGAGCAACGGAAGGCGAGTCTGTCGGTCCGTACGAGAGAAACTCGATTCGGCCTCATGATCTTGGCGAGCCTGCTGGTGAAAGGCGAAGCCCGGAGACCCGGTGGACGCAGACAAGGAACGGTCCTGCGGGGAAAAGTCCAGAACGCGAAAACAAATGAGCGTGGATGAAGCGTACATGGAAGGACATGGGGTGGTTGGAGACAGAACGACAGAGAAGTTCAGGTGTTGTGAATCAGGGATACCCGCTGCGCGTGTGAAAGGCAGCCGGGAGTCAGAGCCTTCATAGGAGCGAGGAAGCGCCATAACGGGCGTGGAGCAAAGGAAGGTAGGAAGGTGGGTTGGGAGCAAAACGGGGAGGCGCAAACCGACTATTGCCGAAAGGCTAAAAACACGGGAGTTATGGGCAGCCGAATTCGTGCTCATACGCGCCAAACCGCCGAGCAACCGACGTAGATCGGCTCTGGTGACAGAGCGGCTTGCAGAAGCCAGCACGTCAGACTTCTTTCACCGTGATGCGAGTCCCGCGTGTACATCTATCTATCCCGAACAGGACCACCAACTGGAGAGCCGGATGCGGGAGATCCGCCAGTCCGGTTCGGAGGGAGGGGGAGGCCGTGAGGTCTCTCCCTACCCCTATCACAAGAGGCGACTCCTGGCGGTTAACGACCTACTTGTTGATCCCGGCCAAGTGCTCGTCGGCGACTCGCCACTGCCGATCTTCTTTGACGAGTTGCAGGAGCCAGGTTTGATTGACGCCGTCGGCCGTCTTTCCGCTCACGGTAACGGCCGCTCTGCCGTCGTCGGCGAAGCCCGAGTCGAAGTGGAAATCCGGCGGATGCGCGCCCTGGATCGCGTCCCAGGCCGGCTTCTCGTCCCAGTAATGCTGATTGGCTTTCATTACGAACGGCCTGACTTTGGCGGCATCGCCGGTATGGATCGCCTTGAAATATCCAGACACTGCGGCGAAGGGGGTGTCATCGTGCGCACCAGCGTCGTGAAGCATCATTACGACTTCCGGAACGACTTCCGAACGGTCGTTGTCGAAGGCGTATTGAATCGCCGTCCGATGGTATTCGGGGTCCTCGGTATCGAGACTGGCCCGGCTGTCGATGAGAAGGCGGACGATCGCTGCGTTTCCAGCCGTCGCCGCCCTCATCAAAGGAGTCATCCCATGTTTGTCGGCGGCGTTCACGTTGGCCCGCGCCTCCAGAAGCGCTTTGGCGATTGCTCCGTCCGTGACCATCATCAGCGCCGTCTGGCCTTGGTCGTCAGTAGCGTCGACATTTTCGCCGCTCGACACATAGTTCGCAACCGCCGCCGCGTCACCCTGTCTGACAGCTTCAAAGAAATTGTTTTTGCGGACAACGGCGATCGAATTCGATCCACGCTGGGTGTTGTCCTGCTCGCGCCGCTGCAGAAGAAGCCAGAGGATGCCGTTCGGAATCGTGAGAAGCAATACCGCCGCGATCAGACCTCCGACCCGTCCACTGCGAAGCGACGCTGAGGCGGCAGTGTGATCACCGCGAATGATGCGCAGGCCGCCCTGTCCGAGATCGAGATTCTGCACGATCCCGTTCTTTTCCGCTGAGTACGGGCCGATGAGGGTCACGACCTGCCCGACTTCGAGAACCTTCTCCTGGAGCTCCAACTGGTGAAAGTCGGTCCTATCGGTCAGCCTCCAGTCTTTTCTGATTGCTCCGTCGTCGTCAGTCAGCAGCTCACGCACCAGCGAAAAAGCCTTGGTGATTTTGTCCTCCTCCGACTGTGTTTTGGCCAGATACTGAGCGGCATTTTCACGCCATTCGTCATTGGAGCTGGCCGGAAAACCATTCAGCGTCGGATAGCCGAGAAGCTTGACGTCGCCGTAGCTGCTTCGGACGACGGACGGAATGAGTGCCAGTCCGGTCCGATCCTTGACCACTTTGCTCTGGTTGCCTCCGTCCTCGAAATTCTGGATCCCGGCGGTTTTTGTGCGTCTCTCGTGATGGAACAGCTCGTATTCATAGGCAACGCATGGCGTCTGGCTCAGGGGCGACAGAAGAGGTTCGCCGATCGGATGGATGGGACCGGAGACGGCGATCCGCTCACCGTCGCGGCGCGGCTGGCCGGCTCTCTGAATCAGACCGGCGTCTCCCGAATCGCGGAAGGCGTTTTGGATCAATCCGATCGTGAGATAGGTGAAGAACGCAAAGACGAGAGCGCCGATCCAGTCAGCGGGAGGGAAGAATCGAGTGTGAAAGAAATACCAGGCAGCGCCGAAAAGGCTGCCGAAGAGGAGCGGCAACAGGAGGCAGCTTCGTTTCATACGATCCCCTGATTTGAGCGTTGTGTGTGTGCTAAGCGTAGCAGGGTCGGGAAAGCCGCGTAAGAACTGGAAGTCAGCGACTTACTTGTTGATCCCCAACCAATGTTCGTCGGCGACGCGCCACTGTCGATCTTCCTTGACGAGCTGCAGTATCCAGGTTGGATTGAGGCCGTCGGCCGTTTTTCCGCTCACGGTAACGGTTGCTTTGCCATCACCGACGAAGCCCGAGTCGAAGCGGAGATCCGGCGGATGCGCCCCCTGGATCGCGTCCCAGGTCGGCTTCTCATCCCAGTAATGCTGATTGGCTTTCTTCACGAACGGTTTGACCTTCGCGGCATCGCCGGTATGGATGGCCTTGAAGTATCCAGCCGCTGCGGCGAAGGGCTCTCCGCCATCAGGGGGAAGAGCTTTGCCGTCTTCCGCCGATACGCTGTCATCGTGCGCGCCCGCCTCGTGAAGCATCTTCACGACTTCGGGATGATCGTTGTCGAAGGCGTATTGGAGCGCCGTCCGATGGTATTCGGGATCCTCGGTATCGAGGCTGGCCCGGCCCTCGATGAGAAGGCGGACGATTTCGGCGTTTCCATTCGTCGCCGCCGTCATCAGGGGAGTCATGCCCTTTTTGTCGACAGCGTCGACGTTGGCCCGTGCCTGCAAAAGCGTTTTTGCGATTGCTCCGTCCGTGGCCATCATCAGCGCCGTCTTGCCCTCGTCGTCGGTGGCATCGACGTTTCCGCCGCTCGACAGATAGTTTGTCACCGCCGCCGAGTCACCCTGTTTGACGGCTTCGAAGAAATTGTCCTTGCGGACATTGGCGATCGATTTCGAGCCACGCCGGGTTTCGTACTGCTCGCGCTGCTGAAGGGCAAACCAGAGGATGCCGTTCGGAAGCGTGAGAAGCAAGACCCCCGCGACCAGCCCTCTGACCCGTCCGCTTCGAAGCGAGGCTGACGCGGCAGTTTGATCGCCGCGGATGATGCGCAGACCGCCCTGTCCGAGATTCTGAACGATCCCATTTTTCGCGGCTGAGTACTGGCCGATGATCGTCACGACTTCGCCGACGGCGAGAACCTTCTCCTCAAGATCCAGATCGTCAAATTTGGTGTTATCGGTCAGCCTCCAGTCTTTTCTGATCGCGCCATCGTCGTCGGTGAGCAGCTCACGCACCAGCGAGAAAACTTTGGTGAGCTCGATCTCCTCCGAGGGTGTTCTGGCCAGATATTCAGCGGCGTTTTCGCGCCATTTGTCATTGGACCTGGCTGGAAAACTGTCCAGCATCGGATAGCCGAGAAGCTTTACGTCGCCGTGGCTGGTCCGGATGACCGAGGGAATGAGGGCTAGTCCGGTTCGGTCCTTGACCCTGCTGTCGCTTTGGTCTCTGACCTGCTGGTAATGAAACAGCTCATATTCATATGCGACGCACGCAGTCTGGCTGAGCGGTGACCGAAGAGGTTCGCCGATCGGGTGGATGGGACCGGTGACGGCGATCCGCTCGCCGTCGCGGCGCGGCTCGCCGGCTCTTTGAATCAGACCGGCGTCTCCCGAATCGTGAAAGGCATTGCGGATCGATCCGATCCCGAGGGAGGTGAAGAGCGCGAAGACGAGAGCGCCGATCCAGTCAGCGGGAGCGTAGAAGCGAGGGTGAAGGAAATACCAGGCAGCGCCGAAAAGGCCGCCGAAAAGGAGCAGCGAAAGGAGGCAGCTTCGTTTCATACGATCCCCCTGATTAGCGCGTTTGGTGGTGTGCTAAGCGTAGCAGGGATCGTGGCCGCACATTCCGATGTGCGGCGGGCCGTCCGTGTAGATTTGGGCGGCAACGCGGTCTCGCGCATGCCAGGAGCCGGACATCGGAATGTCCGGCCCTTACCTCACCACACCTCGCAGCGTCTGCCCTCCGGTCGCACCATCGCCGACTCCGCAGCGCAACCGAACGTTTTCGCGAACTCCGGAAGGTTCGACAGTGGTCCGATGACGCGGTACTTCGCGACCGGATGGGGGTCTCCCTGAATCATCTTGCGCTGTGTTTCCGGACGGGTCTCGTCGCCGCGGAACTGGCCCCAGGCGATGAAAAACTGCTGCGCGGGAGTGAAGCCGTCGATCGTCGAAGCGAGTCTGGTCTGCTGTGCTTTCTGAAACGCGAGCCAGGCGATCTTGGCACCCGCCAGATCGCCGATCGACTCACCAAGGACGAGCTTACCGTTGTGATGGATAGTCGGCTCGATGAAATAGTTTTCGAACTGGTCAGAGACGCACGCTGTGCGTTCCTTGAACCGCTTCAGGTCCTCCGCGGTCCACCAGTTGTTGAGGCGTCCCTGCGCGTCGTACTGGGCCCCTTCATCGTCGAAGCCGTGGCTTATCTCGTGACCGATGACGACTCCGATGGCGCCGTAGTTCACGGCATCGGTGGCGTGGACATCAAAGGCCGGCGGCTGAAGAATGCCGGCTGGGAAGACGACTTCATTGAGCAGAGGGTTGTAATAGGCGTTCGAGGTCGGGGGCGTCATTCCCCATTTGCCGCGATCGACCGGCTTTCCGATCCGGGTGTGGTCGTCGGCCGAACCGAACTTGAGTCCGTCCACGACGTTCTCGAAGTATGCGGAGGGCTTGATGACGACGCTGCTGTAATCGGTCCACTTGTCCGGATAGCCAACCTTCGGATTGAAGGTGCTGATTTTCTCCATTGCACGTCGCTTGGTCTCGGGACTCATCCATTCGAGCCCGCGGATGGTGTCGCCCATCGCCGAAAGAAGATTCTTCACCATCTCCTGCATCCGAGCCTTGGCCTCGGCCGGGAAATAGCGCTCGACATAACGCCGCCCCAGCGCCTCGCCTAGAAGCTGATCGCTGGTTTCGACGCAACGTTTCCAGCGCGGTTTCATCTCGGTTCGTCCGTCCAGATAGTTTCCGTTGAAGGCAAAGTCTTCCTGGGCGAAGGGTTCGGAGAGGTTTTGTGCCGAAGAGTTGAGGACGTTCCAGGTGAGGTAGGAGCGCCAGACGTTGAGGGGAGTCGATCGTAACTCTTTCTCCACCGCGCCCATGTACTCTGGTTGATCGACGTTGAGATCGCCTGAAGCGATTCCGGTCCGATCGAGGTAACGGTTCCAGTCGAAGTGCGGCGTCATCTTCTGCAGCGTCGCGACCATGTATTTGTGATCGGTGGCCGCGGGATCGCGCAGGGCAACGTTATCGAACTGGGCGCTGGCCAACCGCTTCTCGAGTGCGAAGATCTGGTCGCTGGCCACGTGTGCATCGGCGTGGCTGAATCCGGCCAGCTCAAACATTTTCATGACGTGAGCGCGATACTTGTCCCGTGCTTCGGCAAAACGTTTCTCCGGCTTCAGGTAATAGTCGCGGTCGGGCAGACCGAGCCCGCTCGCCGACACGCGGGCGATGACCTGGCCAGGGTTGTGATTGTCGGAAGCGGAGTTGACCGAGAAGATCGCGTACATCTGCAGCTGGTGCAGTCTGGTGATCGTTTCCTGCAGCGCCGCCGGAGTTTTGATGGCCTTGATCTCCCCGAGCAGTGGCTGGATCGGCTTGGTTCCCAGTGCGTTGATCTGCTGGTCGTCCATGCAGGAGCCGTAGAAGTCGCTGATCTGCTGGTCGATCGAGCCGGTGGGCCAGTCTTTGCGTTTTGAAGTGTCGTCCAGCAGTGTGCGGAGCTGTTCCTTATTCTGCTCGCCGGCGGCCCACCGGCGGCTCCATCGCTGCATCGAAGCCGGGATCGGATTCCGGGCCCGCCAGGCGCCGTTCGCATAATCGAAGAAATTCGTGCAGGCGTCGACCTTCTTGTCGACGTCCTCGACGAAAACGCCGTGCTCCGGTGTGGTTGTCTGCGCGGACAGAGTCGTGGCGGCGAGGACTAAGAAGGCGGCGGCAGTTTTTCGCATGGCGGGATTATACGAAGAGCCCGAAGAAATGCTTGCAGAGCGGTGGGTGGGAGGGGCGAGGGACCGCTGATGCACAGGTGTCAGGCCGCTGAATGATTTGCCGAATGCGGTTTGAGCACGTTGTCATGTCGCGGGAACAGGTCGGGGCTATGGACGCTTCTGCCCGTCGTGTTTCTGGCGATAGATATCGCGCGAGATGCGGTTTCCCTGATGATTGAGCCTGACCTTGTCTTTGGTTGTCAGCTTGCCGCCATTGTCCTCGCGCATATCGTGTTTCTCCATGAAATCAAGAGCCACTAACTTTACTAAAGACTCCTGCCGCCGCCCTTCACCACGTCGCGATAAAAGAGCGCGCTCTTCTTGAAGGTCCGTTTCTGGGTGGCGAAATCGACGTGTACGATGCCGAAGCGTTTGGTGAAGCCATGGCTCCACTCCAGGTTGTCGAGAAGCGACCAGGCGAAATAGCCGCGCACATCCACCCCCGCGGCGATGGCCCGGCCGACCGCGGCGATGTGCTCTCGGAAGTAATGAACCCGCAGAGGGTCGTCGACCACCTCACCTAACGCTACGGGAGGATCGTAAAAGGCCGCGCCGTTTTCGGTGATGTAGATAGGAGTCGCGCCGTAGAGATCGCGGAACCACAGCAGCACGTCGGTGAGCGCCTGGGGGAAGACTTCCCACCCCGTCTCGGTATAGATGGCACCCGGCTGCCGTACACGCGTGGCCCTTTCCAGCATCACCGACGGGTCGGCCTTCGTCACCGCCCGCGTGTAGTAATTGATCCCGACGAAATCTATTGGGGCGGCGATCTCGTCGAAGTCTGCAGCCGGAAAGTCGGGCCAGGCCTGGCCGTACATTTCCGGTAGTTCTTTCGGGTAGCTCTTCCGAAAAACAGGGTCGAGATACTGACGGTTCATGTAGGCATCGGCGCGCAGGTTGGCGTCGACATCATCGGGGTGAGTAGACGCAGCATACTTTGGCTCGAGGTTGACGACGATCCCGATGGGCTTCGTCCCTCCGCCGGCGCGGTAGGTCTGCACGGCCCGGCCATGGGCGCGAAGAAGATTGTGCGCGGCAATCGGTGCCTCGAAGAGATTGCGATGGCCGGGAGCGAGCGCGCCGTGCAGGTAGCCGCCGTCGACGACGACCCATGGCTCGTTGAGCGTGGCCCAGACGTCGACGCGGTCCTTCAGCGCTTCGAAGGCCACGCCGGCATACTCGGCGAACCAGTCCGCCACATCGCGGTTCAGCCATCCTCCGCGATCATCGAGCGCGGCAGGGAGGTCCCAGTGAAAGAGCGTGGCCATGGGACGGATTCCGCTGGCCAGGAGGGCGTCGGTGAGGCGCCGGTAAAAATCGAGCCCTCCCTGATTCACCCGTCCCGTCCCCTCGGGGAGGATGCGGCTCCAGGAGATGCTGAAGCGGTAGGCGCCGAGGCCGAGTTGATGAATGAGTTGGACGTCTTCGGCGTAGCGGTTGTAGTGATCGCAGGCGATGTCGCCGGTATCGCCGTTGGTCATGAGTCCGGGGGTATGGCTGAAGCGCTGCCAGATGCTGGGGCCGGCGCCGTCGGCCATGGGTGAGCCTTCGATCTGATAGGCGGAGGTGGAAGCACCCCAGAGAAATCCTGAAGGAAACTCAAAGTCTGTCATCGCCTCTCCGTCGTTGACACCTCCGCGATTGTGCAGTAGCGTATCGCTAAATGTAAACGGTTACATTTTATGACGCTGAAGAAGTCACGCTCGACCAGTGTCCGGGGAACGACCCGCCGGCCCGCCGCTACGATTCATGATGTGGCGGCGCGGGCCGGGGTCTCGGTGGCTACGGTGTCGCGGGTGCTGAACCGTAAGGAAGTAGTCCGCGAGTCGACGTCGCGGCTGGTACTGGAAGCAGCGCGGAGGCTGCGCTACGTCCCGAATGTGGCAGCCCGCTCGCTGAGCATCCGGCGCAGCCACACCATCGGTGTCGTCCTTCCCGACGTGCACGGTGAGTTCTTCTCGGAAGTCATCCGCGGCATCGACGTGGCGGCGCGGGCGGCCGGTTACCACTGCCTCGTCTCCGGTTCGCACAGCGACGTCAAGGAAATGATCGAAGTGATCCAGACCATGCGCGGCCGGGTGGACGGATTGATCGTCATGGCTCCGGATGTGGCACTGACCAGGCTGAGCCAGGAGACCTCACGTGATCTCCCTCTTGTTCTGCTCAACTCCGCCCGCAGCGAGCGCGACTCCATCACCATCGACAATTATGGAGGCGCCCAGGCGATGATGCGCCACCTCTTCGCCCTCAACCACGAGTGCATCGCCTTCATCAAGGGGCCGTCCGGGAACGTCGATGCGCGCGAGCGCCTGAAGGGGTACCGTCAGGCCATGCGTTCCCGCCGCGCTCCGCCGCTGGAAATCGCCGGCGACTTCAGTGAGGAATCGGGATGGGCGGCCGGTCGGACAGCGGCAGCAGAGCGTCCCAGGCCGACGGCCCTCTTCGCAGCGAACGACTCCATGGCCATCGGCGCAATCTCGGCCCTCATCAGCGATGGAGTGGCCGTTCCCGCGGTCATGGCCGTGGTCGGATTCGACGACATCCCCATCGCCCGCTACATCACTCCTGCTCTGACCACCGTTCACATCGATATCGCCGATCTCGGCCGGCGCGCTTTCCAACTCCTGCTTGACGCCATCGTTCATCCGACGGAACACACTCCGCGGCGTGAGTCCGTGGCGGCCTCGCTGGTGGTGCGGAAGTCGTGCGGTGTCGGCCCCCGGCGAAGGACCACAACGACCGCAACGTTCGCAGGTAACGCAGTTCTTCAGGCAAAACGATAAGGAGAGATTATGAGACGAACACCCCACCTTCTGCTGTTCCTGCTGCTGCTCTGCGCGTTGGCGGTGATGCCACTCGCTGCACAGTCGACAACGGCATCGATTCACGGCACGGTCAGTGACGAAAAGGGCGCGGCCCTGGCAAACGCCGAAGTGAACGTGGTCGGCGTAGCCAGCGGCTTCGTGCGCACCACGCACACTGCCGCCGACGGCTCGTTCTCGATCAACGGTATCACCCCCGGCGAGATCAACGTCATCGTCGCCGCGCCCGGACTCGACCCGCGCACTCAGGAAATGCTTCTGCTGGTCGGGCAGAACGTGGATGTCCGCTTCGCTCTGAGCCCCACTGCTGTCATCAACGAGTCGATCACCGTGGTCGGTGATCAGCCAGTGGACACGCACAGCTCCGAGCTCGGTACGAACGTAACCGCCCAGCAGATCGAGAACCTTCCCCAGAACGACCGCAACTTCCTCAACTTTGCGGCGCTCGCTCCCGGCATCCATCTTTCCAACGATCCGCTGCGGAAGACCTTCTCCTCCGATGCCCAGCCGGCCGAGCAGACCAATGTCTTCATCGACGGCGTCAGCTTCAAGAACGACATCCTGCAAGGCGGCATCGCCGGACAGGACTCCAGCCGCGGCAACCCCTTCCCGCAGAGCGCCGTGCAGGAGTTTCGCGTCATCACGCAGAACTACAGCGCTCAGTACGATCACGCCTCCAGCGCCATCATCACCGCCATCACCAAATCCGGTGGCAACCAGTTCACCGGCAACGCCTTCTTCCTCTATCAGCCGAAGAACTGGGTGGCCGACACACCGAGCAATTTTCAGTTCTCCTCCCTCACCACCAACGAGAGTTATCACCGCAACCAGTACGGACTGAGCCTGGGCGGACCGATCATCAAGGACAAGGCGAACTTCTTCTTCTCCTATGAAGCGGACGACGAGCATGCCACCACACCCGTGAACGTCGGCAACTCCCAGTTCAATAGCAGGTTCGCCCAGTTCATCGGCGTCTTCGGCAGCCCGTTCAAATCCAAACTCGGCTTCGGCAAAGCGAGCTGGCAGCCCGCGCCCAGCTCGTTGTTCGATCTGAGCGGAAACTATCGCCATGAGGATGAGGTTCGCGACTTCGGCGGAACGAGGTCCTTCCAATCGGCGAACAGCATCAAGAACACGGTCTACGGATCTACTCTGCGCAACCAGTGGAACAGCGCTAACTCGCTGAACCAGGGAACGCTGAGTTTTCAGAAATACACCTGGAGCCCCACCCCGATCGACTCCACGGATGTCGGTCTGAACTACGAAGGGCTGATCCGCGTCGGCGGGAGCTCGACCCGCCAGAAGTTCGACCAGCGCCGCATCGAGCTGCGTGACGACTTCACCTACACCGGCTTCAATTGGCACGGCTCTCACAGTCTGCAGGTCGGCGGCAATTTCGACGATATGCACTACAACATCGAGAAGACGCTGTTCGGAAATCCCGAGTATCTCTTTCGCCAGAGCGGTGGCGGCTTCGACTTCCCTGTGGAAGCGCAGTTCGGCTTCGGCAACCCGAACCTCTCGATCAGTAACAAGGAGTTCGGCCTCTACGGTCAGGACAACTGGACCTTCAACAACAAGCTCATCCTCAACCTCGGCCTGCGCTGGGACTACGAGACCAAGCAGCTCGACGACAGCTACGTCACTCCCGCCAACATCGTGGCCGGTCTGACCGGAAAGGTGCCGTCCGATTACTTTTCCAGCGGCAACGACCGCAGCCCCTACAAGAAAGAGATTCAGCCCCGGCTCGGCTTCTCCTACGATATCGCCGGTAACAACCGGACCGTCATCTTCGGCGGCGCCGGCCGCTACTACGACCGCCTCTTCCTCAACGCCACACTCGACGAGCGCTTCCGCCTTCAGTACCCCGTCTACCGCATCAACTTCTCTGCCGACGGCGCCAACGGTACGGTGAAATGGGATCCGAAGTACCTTACCGCCGCCGGCTTGAGCGCCCTCATTGCCCAGGGATCGACCCGTCCGGAAATCTACCTGCTCAACAACAACACCAAGCCGCCCTATTCAAATCAATTTAATCTCGGCGTGCGCCAGGCGCTGTTTGGGTGGCAGACCTCCCTCAGCTACAGCGCAGTGCGAGGGTACCGCGGCTTCACCTGGCTGTCTGCCACCGGCCTGTGCTGTTCCGCGCTCGTCCCCGGCTTCGGCAATGTCATCATCTCCGACCCGAAGGGAAAGCAGTACTGGTACAACGGCATCTACCTCTCCGTCGACCGTCCCTTCCGCGGCGGGCAGCTGCCCTGGGGCGCTCACTTCGCATGGACCCACGGCAAGGCTGAGCAGAACGGCAACGATCTGTTCAGTCTCGACTATCCTAGCGCGGCCACGTATCCGAGACACATCGTCCCTGGCACGGAGCGGGACCGAATCGTCGCCACCGGCACGGTCGGTCTTCCTTACGGCACGCGCCTCTCTACGATCCTCTCCTTCGGGTCCGGCGGGGCCACCAACGTCCTGGACTTCTCCCAGGGCTTCAGCCTGCAAAACCGACTCGTAACTCACCCCTTTAAGAACTCGATCTATCCGAAGAAGACCTGGGGCTTCGCCGACCGCTCCATCGATCTGCGTCTGGAGAAGGAAGTAAGCGTCAGGACCGCCTCGGTCGCACTGGTCGGCGAGGGCTTCAACATCGGCAACTTCCATAACTTTGGATGTCTGAACAACTTCATTCCGCCGGAGGGGAATCCGACTCTCGGTCAGGCCAACTGCGTCGTCAACCTGGGACGGCGCTATCAGGCCGGTGTGAAAGTAAAATTCTAACTACGCCGAGGGTGGCGGAACGCGTTTCGTTCCGCCATCCCAGGCGACTGTTGCTCTTATGAGGGCTCTGACTCCCGGTTCTTGTGTGGCACAGGCACTCTTGCCTGTGTGTCGGCCGTCGAGGCCGACTTTTCTGTTGAACTGCAGCAGGTACGCCGCGGCTCTACGCCGCGGCACACAGGCAAGAGTGCCTGTGCCACACAAGAACCAACCCGGCACGACCATGGTCCGTCGAGTCGTCTCGCTGTTCATACTGTTTGCGACCGTTGTCTCCTGCTCCTCGTGGCCGGCGCCACCAGCGGCGCGAAGCAGGGGAGTGTCGCCCCCGGTCGCTGACGCGGGACTCCTCGACGATCTTGAAAAGCGCAGCTTTCATTACTTCTGGGATCTGGCCGACGATCGGACCTTTCTGATTCCCGATCGCTCCCCCTCACCATCTTTCTGCAGTATCGCGGCAGTCGGTTTCGGCCTTACCGCCTACGGCATCGGTGCCGAGCGCGGCTACGTCACCCGCCCTGCCGCCGCGCAGCGGACTCTCTCCACTCTTCGCTCGCTGCTGGCGATGAAGCAGGGCACCGACGCGCTCGGGGTGTCGGGTTACAAAGGATTTTTTTACCACTTCCTCGACATGAAGAGCGGGCTCCGTTTCGAGACCGTCGAGCTTTCCACGGTCGACACCTCGCTGCTCGTGGCCGGAGCTCTCTTCGCCCAGTCGTATTTCGACCGCGATGACCCCACCGAGGCAGCCATCCGTTCGGCCGCTGAAGAGTTGTACGAGCGTGTGGAATGGCCGTGGGAAGAGATCCGTCCTGACGCCATCAGCATGGGCTGGACCCCGGAAGAAGGGTTCCATACCTACGACTGGCGCGGTTACAACGAAGCGATGATCGTCCTCGTGCTTGCTCTCGGCTCTCCGACGCATCCCGTCGATCCGGCTGCATGGAGCGAGTACACAAAGACGTATCGCTGGGGTACGTACTACGGTCAACCCCATCTGCTTTTCGCACCGCTGTTCGGACATCAGTATTCGCATGTATGGATCGACTTTCGCGGTATCCAGGATGACTACATGCGCGCGAAGGGGATCGACTACTTCGAGAATTCGCGGCGGGCCACCGGGGCGCAGCATGCCTACGCCGTCGACAACCCGATGAAGTGGCGTGACTATGGTCCGGCCATCTGGGGTCTTTCGGCCTGTGACGGGCCGATGGATGCCACCGTCACCATCGACGGCCGAGCCCGCACATTTCACTCTTACACTGCGCGAGGCGCCACGGCGGAAGATGTGCGCGACGACGGCACAATTGCGCCGACCGCCGCGGCCAGCTCGATCGTCTTTGCGCCGGAGTTAGCGATTCCAGCCATCCGCGAGATGAGTCGGCGCTATGGCAGCAACCTTTACTCCACCTACGGTTTTCTCGATGCCTTCAATCCGACGCTGCGGACCACGGAACAGTTCAAGCACGGGCGTGTGGATACGCAACTCGGCTGGTTCGATGTCGATTACCTCGGCATCGATGAAGGTCCCATCGTCGCCATGATCGAAAACTACCGCAGCGGTCTGGTCTGGTCGACCATGCGCCGGAACCCCCACATCCGCCGCGGGCTGGAGCGGGCCGGCTTCACCGGCGGCTGGCTGGAGCAGAAGTGATGTCAGGCGCGGCGGTAACGGCGCGACAGCAAGGCCGTGTCGCGCTGGCCGCAATGTTCGTCGCCGCCGCGGCCATTGGCGCCTTTCTGTCGTGTTCCACCCGCGTGAACCGGGAGCGCGTGGAGTTGTGGGGGCTGGGAAGCGAAGGCGAGGTCGTGGCCCAGATGATCCCGGAATTCGAGCGTCGCAACCCAGGAATCAACGTGGTCGTGCAGCAGATTCCGTGGTCGGCAGCGCATGAGAAATTACTTACCGCCCATGTGGGCGAAGCTACGCCTGACGTCGCGCAGATGGGAAACACCTGGATCCCTGAGTTCGTAGCCATGAATGCGTTAGCCGATCTAGGCCCGCTGGCCGCCCATTCGGCTGTTGTGACTCCGTCGGACTACTTCCGCGGTATCTGGGCCACCAATGTCGTCGACGGGACGCTCTACGGCATTCCCTGGTACGTCGACACGCGCGTTTTGTTTTATCGCAGTGACATTCTCGCCAGTGTCGGCTACCCGCAAGCCCCGCGCACATGGCAGCAGTGGCGCGACGCCATGCAGCGCATCCATGAGCAGCATAAGAGCCCCTGGGCCATCCTTCTTCCCACCAACGAGTGGGAGCCGATCGTGATGCTGGCGCTGAGCAACGGGTCGGCCCTGTTGAATGCAGAGGGTACCCGCGGCGCATTCCGTCAGCCTGCCTTTGCCGGGGCATTCGATTTCTATAACGATATCTTCCGCAGCGGCTTCGCCCCCAAAGTCAGCAGCAGCCAGATTTCCAACCTCTATCAGCAGTTCGCCCAGGGCGACTTCGCCATGTACATCACCGGCCCCTGGAACGTCGGCGAGTTCCGCCATCGACTTCCTGCGGCCATGCAGGACAAATGGGCCACCGCTCCACTCCCGGCCCGCGATGCCAGCTCGACGACCGGGATCTCTATGGCCGGCGGATCGAGCCTGGTGGTGTTCCAGGCCTCCAGGCATCGCGCTGCCGCGGAGAAGCTGATCGAGTTTCTTTCCGAGCCGGCGCAGCAGGTGCGCTTCTTCGAGCTGACCGGCGATCTGCCGGCGCGCCGCAGCGCCTGGAGTGCACCGGCGCTGCAGGCCGAGTCGCACTTCCCCGCCTTCCGCGAGCAGCTCGAGCACGTGGAGCCGCTCCCCAGAGTGCCGGAGTGGGAACAGATCGCCAGCGCCATCTTCGATCGCGGAGAAGCGGCGGCGCGCGGCGCAATCACCACAGGCGCGGCGCTCACTGAGCTCGACGCCAAAGCAGACGAGCTGCTGGAAAAACGCCGCTGGATGCTCTCCTCGCGTAGGGACGCGCAGCTGCGCGTCCGGTACCCGGAACGAGGTCACCCAGCCGTTGAGTCAGAAATAATCTCCGCGGATCTTCGCGCGACGACGGCGCGGTGCCGGACGCGCAGCTGCGCGTCCCTACACGCGTCGTTGCGGCATGCACAGGTTGGAGCGGTCCTGCGATGAGAGCCGAGAGTCGCGCAGCCCTTGTCTTTCTGACGCCGGCGATGCTGCTCATCGCCATCTTTTTCTTCGCTCCCGTGCTGGCCGGTTTTGCTCTGAGTCTCACCGACTTCGACCTCTACACGATCGGCGACCCCCACAATCTCCGCTTCGTCGCCCTGCGCAACTACCGGCAGCTCCTCGGTAGCGATATCTTCTGGACGGCCTTCATCAACACGCTCTACTTTTCTTTTGTTGGCGGTCCGCTAACGCTGATCGTCTCGCTGGCAGCAGCGCTTCTGGTCAACGCGAAACTCACCCGCTGGAAATCATTTTTCCGCACCGTCTACTTCGCGCCGGTTGTGACCAGCCTTGTCGCCGTCGCCATTGTCTTCAGGTACCTCTACCACCCGCGGTTCGGCATGCTCAACCGAGCTCTCGGTATCGTCGGCATCGCTCCGCTCGATTGGCTCGGCGATCCCCGGCTGGCCATGCTGTCCATCATCTTTCTGGCGGTCTGGCGCGGCTTCGGATACACGATGATCATCTTTATCGCCGGGCTGCAGAACATCCCTGAGGAGCTTTATGAGGCCGCTCGCATCGATGGAGCAGGTCCGCTAAAACAGTTTCGCCACGTCACTGTGCCGATGCTCGGCCCGACCTTTCTCTTCGTCGGCATCGTCACGGCCATCGGTCAGTTGCAGATTTTCGGGGAGCCCTACGTCATGACCAGGGGTGGTCCGCTGAACCGCACCATGACCGCGGTGATGCTGATGTACGAACAAGGCTTCAAGTGGTGGCGCATGGGCTATGCCGCCGCTATAGCCTTCGTGCTCTTTCTCGTCATCGCCTCGATGACGGCGCTGCAGATGCATTTTCAGGAGAAACGATGAGCCGCCGCAACGCTGCCGTCCTTCTTCATTGCGCCCTCGTCGCCGGCGCGGCACTGACACTCTTTCCGCTCTTCTGGATGTTCTCCGCTTCGTTTATGAGCAGCGGCGAAGCGACGACCTATCCTCCTCACCTCGTGCCACACTCCGCGACGCTGGAGCAGTACCGCCAGTTGTTCCTCCGTCTGAACATCGGACGCGCTTTTCTCAGCAGCGCCATCGTCGCTACAGCCGTCACCATCGGCTCCGTCCTCTTCAGTTCCATGGCCGGCTACGCCTTTGCGAAACTGCGATTCCGAGGCCGTGAACGACTATTCGGCGTGATGCTGGTCGCTCTGGTGATCCCACCGCAGGTAGCGATGCTTCCACTTTTCCTGCTGATGAAACAGCTGCACATGGTCAACACCTATTGGGGCGTGATCATCCCCTCGCTGGCGACGGTATTCGGCATCTTTCTCATCCGGCAGTTCATGTTGTCGATTCCCCAGGAACTGCTGGAAGCGGCGCGCCTCGACGGCGCCAGCGAGCTGCGCATTTATTGGTCGGTGGTGCTGCCGCTGGCCCGCCCCATCCTGGCCACGCTGGCCACCTTCATGTTCATGTCAACCTGGAATGACTTCATGTGGCCGCTGATCATCCTCTCCGATCAGTCCCACTACACGCTGCCCGTCTCCATCGCCAATCTGGTGGGCGAGCATGTGCAGGACGTGGAGCTCATGATGGCCAGTTCGGTTCTTACAGTGCTGCCGGTTCTTCTGCTGTTTATCGTTCTGCAGCGCTACTACATCGCCGGCCTCATGGCCGGCAGCGTCAAGGGATGATGCGCGGGCTGGTCATTCTTCTGCTGGCGGTTCTGACGAGCCAAGGTTCCTCGGCCTCGTCGCCTTACGTTGTTCGGAGGCACTCTCCCCTCTCCCCCCGCGGGGAGAGGGGAGCGCCGCAGCGCGGGGTGAGGGGCGTAACAGACCCGGGTTGCAGTCTGCTTTCACGCTGCTCTGATTCTTTTTCGTTTTGCCTATTGCAAGCCCACCCAGCGCTCACGAACGGCCCCTCACCCGGCGCTGCGGCGCCACCCTCTCCCCGCCGGGGAGAGGGGAGAGGTTGGCCACTCACACAATTGGCCACTGGTCGTGCGCCCGCCATACCTTTGGCCGAACCACTTCAGCATGACAACCTCCTCGATGACTTCGAAAGCGTCGCTACCTGGACGTCCCATCCCTCTGACGGAGTCGAGCTGAACATCGGCAGCGCCGAGGGGTTGCATGGCCGGGCCATGCGTCTCGATTTTGATTTCCACGCTCACGCCGGTTACGCCATCGCCCGTCGAAACGTCGATCTCGACCTTCCTCCGAACTACGAATTTACCTTCTCCATGCGCGCGGATGCTCCGGTCAACAACCTCGAATTCAAGCTCATCGACCAGAGCGGGGAAAACGTCTGGTGGTTGAATCGCCGCGACTTCATCTTTCCGAAGGAATGGAAAGAGATCGCCATCAAGAAGCGTCAGATCTCTTTCGCATGGGGGCCGCTGGGAGGAGGGGAGCTGCACCACGTCGCCGCGCTGGAGATCGTGATCACCGCAGGCAGCGGGGGCAAGGGAACGGTCCTGATTGACGACCTTCGTCTTACTCCGTTACCTCCTGCCGCGACCGGACCGATGACCGTCGGCCCGTGGCGCGCCAGCGACGGAGGGCAGGAACGGCTTATCGACCTCGGAGCTCGCCGCGAGTTCGGAGGGTTGCGCATCCGCTGGGATGAGCTCGACTTCGCGCGCGACTTCTCCGTCCAGGCGTCGCGAGACGGATCGACGTTCGAGACACTGCGCGAGATTGTCGGCAACGATCGACGCGACGAGCTGCTCTACCTTCCCGATTCCGACGCGCGCTATG
Organism: Thermoanaerobaculia bacterium; assembly: GCA_035544835.1. Lineage (GTDB taxonomy): Bacteria > Acidobacteriota > Thermoanaerobaculia > Gp7-AA8 > Gp7-AA8 > DASZZV01. Next base: position 3,133 of record DASZZV010000181.1, on the reverse strand, counting down.
TCCGCCTCTCCATGCGCCAGAGCAGCAAAGGTAACGGCTATGCGCTGCAGTCGGTCGAGGTCGAACCTATCGAGTGGGCGAGCACGCCCAACGAATTCTTCAATGTCGTTGCTGCGCAGTCTCCGCTCGGAAACTACCCGCGCTACCTTCGCGGTCAACAGAGCTACTGGACCGTGATCGGCGAAGCAGGCGCGGAACCGGAGTCGCTGGTGGGGGAGGATGGGGCAGTGGAGCCGCAGAAGGACGGCTTTTCCATCGAGCCTTTCCTCTACGACGGACAGACGCTGCTGACGTGGAATGACGTGACATTGGGGCATTCACTCGCCGAGGTGGACCTGCCGATTCCGTCGGTCACCTGGACTGCTTCTTCCGGCGTCTCACTCGTCATCACCGCGGCCGTGACTCGCGGCTCCGATCTCATCATCCGTTACACCGTCCAGGGGAAACAGGACGCGAGCGTCAAACTCTTTCTGGCAGTGCGGCCGTTTCAGGTGAATCCCTCCACGCAATTTCTCAACACGGTCGGCGGCGTCTCACCGATTCATGAGGTCAGACTCGAGGAGCACAGACTGGTCATCGACGGGCGCGAGCGGCTCGAGCTTCCCTCGCTTCCAGGCTCAGTCGGTACGGTCTCCTATGACGAAGGAGATCTCGTCGATCACCTGCGTAACGGAACTTTGACGCCGCTGGCAACGGATCGGATCGACCCGAACGGATGGCTGTCGACCGCGCTCGTTTACCCGATGGAGCTGAAGAGCGGTCAGCCGGAAGTGGTCGACGTCGTCATGCACCTGGGACCCGCGAAGACATTTGCCTCGTTCTCGGCGCGACACGTCTCCCCTGAGGCTGTCACGACCGTTCTTGCGAGCATCGCCTCGGAGTGGCGCGAATCGTTGAACCGTGTTGCCATCGACATTCCGGCGGCGCCGGAGATCGGACAGACTGTCCGGACGAGCGTCGCCTACATGCTGATTCAACGCGACGGAGCCGCTCTCGAGCCTGGCTCACGCTCCTACGATCGCGCCTGGATCCGCGACGGCGCGCTGATGGCCGCGACGCTCCTTCGGCTCGGTCATGCCGATGAAGCGAAGGCCTTCGCCGAGTGGTTCGCCGCCTATCAGTTCGAGAACGGAAAAGTGCCGTGCTGCGTCGACCGCCGCGGCGCCGATCCGGTGCCGGAGAACGACAGTCACGGCGAACTGATCTACCTCGTCGCAGAGATCTGGAGAATCACCGGCGATCTCAAGCTGGTTCGGACACTCTGGCCGCACGTCGATGCAGCGGCTCGCTATATCGAGACGCTGCGGGCCGAGAACCACGGTGAGTTCGAAGGACTGGTCACCGAGTCGATTAGTCACGAGGGTTACTCGGCGAAACCGATGCATTCGTACTGGGACGACTTCTTTGCCCTTCGCGGCCTCGACGATGCCGCGCTGCTTGCTTCTGCCGCTGGATTCGTCGATCGCCAGCGCGAGATCGAACACGCCGCGGCCGATTTCCGTCACGACCTCGCTGCGTCGATCCGTCTCAGCATCGACTCCCATCACATCGACTACATTCCAGGAGCGGCCGAGCTTGGCGACTTCGACGCTACATCGACTGCCATCGCCATCTCGCCACTCAACCTCGGCGGCTTCCTGCCGCAGAAAGAGTTGCGCAGAACATTCGAACGCTATCTCGAGAACCTGGAGAAGCCTCGCGCCGATTACACGCCTTACGAGATGCGCAATATCGGCGCCTTGATCCGTCTTGGACGAACGGAAGACGGCGAAGTTGAAAACTTCGCCCACTACGCAACTGCTCTATTCCAGCGCTTCCTCGGTGATCGCCGTCCTGCGGAGTGGAACGAGTGGGCCGAGGTCGTTTCGACCGATCCACGACGCCCGACATTTATCGGCGACATGCCGCATGCCTGGGTGGCGTCCGACTTCGTGCGTTCTGTGCTGGATGCCTTTGCTTACGACCGCGAGGACGGCGCGCTGGTAATCGCCGCGGGCGTTCCGCCGGAGTGGCTGCGGCAGCCGCTTCATGTCGGACCGCTTCCGACCTATTCGGGAACCATCGACATCCACATGCATGCAGAAGGCGACAGCGAATTCGTCGATCTCTCCGGCACGGCCCGGGCGAAGAGTCTGATCGTGAGGTCGTCCGATGCCCGTCCCATCCGGCGCGCCGTCGTCAATGGACGCGCCGTCCCGCACGGACAGCACGAGGTCAAGGTGTCGCGGCTACCGGCCCGCGTCGTTCTGAGCTACTGAACGTCCGGCGGCATCGAAGACATGCACCGTGTCCGCATCGACGAAGAGCGGGATCGTTTCCCCCGACTTCGGAGTGAAGTGCGGATCGAAAATCGCCACCAGCTTTTCGCTTCCGGCCAGCGCGTAAATCACGGTCTCATGCCCGATCGGCTCGACGACGTCGATCACGGACTTGACTTCGACACTCTGGCCGCGCAGCCGTTCCGCGGTGTGGCTGATGTGCTCGGGGCGGATGCCGATAGTGACTTGCTGCCCTTCTTTCAAACCGCCACGCATGTGCGCAGGCAGAGGAAGCTGGAATGAGGATGTTTTCAGCATTGCCTGGCTCACGCTGGCTTCCAGCAGGTTCATCGGCGGCGTGCCGATGAACTGCGCGACGAAGAGGTTGGCTGGCTGCTCGTAAACCTGCTGCGGCGTGCCGACCTGCTGGATCTTTCCATCCTTCATCACGGTGATGCGATCGCCCATGGTCATGGCCTCGATCTGGTCGTGGGTGACGTAGACCGAAGTCGTGCCGAGGGAATGCTGGAGGCGGGTGATCTCGGCGCGGGTCTGCACGCGGAGTTTGGCGTCGAGGTTGGAGAGCGGCTCGTCGAACAGGAAGACGGAGGGCTGCCGCACGATGGCCCGGCCGACGGCGACGCGTTGCCGCTGACCGCCGGAGAGCTCTTTCGGTCTCCGATCCAGAAGGTGTGCAATTCCGAGAATGGCCGCGGCGTCGTCGACTCGTTTGCGCATCTCGGCCACGGCGACCCGCCGCATCTTCAGCCCGAACTCCAGATTCTCGCGCACGGTCATGTGCGGATAGAGCGCGTAACTCTGGAAGACCATGGCGATGTCGCGCTCTTTCGGCGGGACATCGTTCACGATGCGTG
>DASZZV010000180.1:0-5792 GCA_035544835.1 Thermoanaerobaculia bacterium | reverse complement strand
CGGATCGGGATTTTCCCACACCGGAAGGAATCTCTTTTGCCACGGTCGACGCAACCAGTGGCGGGCTTGCCACGGAGCTCTGCCCGAAGAACACGCTGGTCAACGAGGCCTTCAAAGCTGGTACCGAGCCGACCGTACCATGCCCGACGCATCGGCCAGCGCCCGTGGTCATTCCCCTTCCAGAACAGCCTGTCGAGGGCGTAGTGCCAATGTCCCCCGGCTATAATCCCACCGTGCTTCAGCCGGGAGAGACGGCGACGTTATCGCCCCCATCTTCGCCGCCAATTCCCACGCCGCCTCCCAGCCAGCCCTCAGCCGAGACTTCGACGGGGACCTGACGAGCTGAGGTTGATCTCCCTTCTCCCCGCGCTCCGGCAAAGGATATTTTTCAGGGCCTGTCGGTGTGACGTTCAGACAGGATCTCTCTAAAATACTGAGACCATGAGCCGCCGCAACGTTCGACGCGTCCCTTTCCACCTCGACGCTTCAGGCGTAAAAAACCTCTGCCACGCCGAGCTCGCGGCGATCCTGCGTGGGGCCGACGCCATGATAAGCAGGGGTGGGCGAGGGCAGCTCTCCAAGCTCCTCAAAGGGTCCAGAGAAGCGAACATCCTCGAGCACCATCTCGATCTCTGCCCCTCGCATGGTTACTATCGAGCTCTCTCGCTCGAAGAAATCCTGAGGCGCATCGACTGGGCAATCGAGCATGAGTATCTCCGCGTCGACTACGAGTACCGGCTGCCTGTTTTGTTTTTTACGGAAGCCGGCTGGGCCATCGAGATGGAGACAATGGCCGCGGAGCTGCTGCGCGGATTCGAGGCACGACTGGCGACCGGCCCGCCATTTGATTTATCCGACCTGAAGGATCGCAACCGGCCAATGATCCTTCTCCTCCTCGACAAGCTCGAAGCCTCGGCGCGGCCCGACTTCATTCCGCTACTGGAGTCCTGGGCCGGGATCGAGTTCGCAAAGGTGCGCGCGCGTATCAACCGGGTCATCCAGACACTCAGGGCAATATCGATCGCGGCGATCTTCACGATCCAGCCCCAGCGCTCGAACACGTAAACGGTTTTTCCGTCGCTGCTCCATTGCAGAGGCCAGTCGCCGGGTTTCCCGCCGCGGAGCTTTTCTCCGCCCGTGCTGTCGAAGCGAAAACGCTCCGGCAGTCTGCGAGGTGGCCCTCGCCGGGTCAGAGTGTCCGAATCGAGTTCCGGATAGTATTCTTGACATGGCGTACGTATCTCTCCGGAGCGTGAGTTCGTGACACCACCACGACAGCGAGCTAGTTCTCGAATGAAGATCGCGTTTGGGCTGGGCGGCGCTGTCCTCGGCCTGGCCGGCGCGACGGTCCTGGTACTGGGCTGGTTTTTTGCGGGACTCATCCACGCTTTTGGTTCCTATGGATCGCCTAACTCCGCACTGACGGGGATGCGCGAGATCTTTCAAACAGCGGCTCCTACGCTCGCTGTTGGGTGCGTGTTGCTTGTTTTCGGATTCAGTCTCTGGCTGATGCTGTCCTTTCCACGAACGGCTGCGATCGTTCCGCTCCTCGTTTTGCTGATTGCATTACCACGAGGCGTCGTCGAATCGCGCGAGCGCTGGAAACAATTGCAGGCGATGAATGAGGCTGTGGCCAAGGCAGCGGTGCCAATCCGCAATGCGCACAAAAATGATCCAGTTGCGAATCGCGCCCTCGATGACCTGATTCGAGGATGGCACCTTCATCCGCTTGTCATCGGCTGGGCTCTCCTGCCTGTCCTTCCTGCTGGCGGGTTCCTGGTGTGGCTGCCGTTTCCGATCGCTCGCTTACGCCGCCGCGAACAGCCTTCGGTGAGACCTACCGATCTCACATAGAGAAGTTGTTAGGTTGGGTTGTCGTGGCAGGGCATCCAAAATGCAGTGGAAGGTTGCTGAGCAGGTGGTTGAAGATTTCCTTCTCCGTCAGCGCGATCCCCGTGCGCTCCTGCTTTGCGATCTTCGGAAGCCTGAGCAACCGGACAGCTCTCAACCCTGTGAGGCTAGTGGCCCAGGAGCTCCGCGCCTACACGGGCGTTACACCTGGTGATTTTCGCGCTAAGGCAAAGGGTAAGTGAGGTCAGAACTCTGCGACGATGCTCAAACACCGCCCTTTCGAACTCGCAGGCGTACTCCGGCTGAAGCCTCAAAAAGCCGATTGCTTTCAGGGTAGAACAACCAAGATCGACTGCACGCACAGAACGCTCACACCGCCCACTCATCCGCATGTAACGCCGCCTGCTCCAGCACCAGCTCTGTTGCTCGCTCCTGCTTATCTGGCGGGTACCCATACTTCTTCAGAATCCGCTTCACCAGGCGGCGCAGGTTCGCCTGTACGTTCTCGCGGACGGTCCAATCAATGGTGACATTCTTCTTCACCGTGTCGACGAGTTCGCGTGCAATCTCCCGCAGCGTTGGCTCGCCCAGGACAGCCACGGCGCTGTCATTGGTCTCCAGCGCGTCGTAGAAGGCCACCTCGTCCTCAGTGAGTCCCAGCGCCTCTCCCCGAGCGTCACGGGCCCGCATGTCTTTTGCCAGCTCGATGAGCTCTTCGATGATCTGCGCTGTCTCCAACGCTCGATTCTGGTATTGCCGCAGTGCCTTTTCCAGCATCTCCAGAAATGAGCGCGACTGCACCAGGTTCTTTTTCGCCCGTCGCTTGATGTCGTCATTCAGCAGTTTCTTGAGCAATTCGAGCGCGAGGTTCTTCTGAGGCATGTTTCGAACCTCAGCAAGGAAGTCATCGGACAGAATCGAGATATCGGGTCTCTTCAATCCGGCGACGGCAAAGATGTCGACGACTTCCTCTGAAACGACGGCCCCAGAGACGATCTGACGGATGGCGTAGTCCAACTGCTTGTGCGACTTCCTACCCTCACGGCCGGTCTTCGTCAGAGCGGCGCGGACAGCCTGGAAAAACCCGACATCATCTCGGATCTCCATCGCCCTCTCATGCGGGACCGAGAGCGCGAAGGCCTTCGACAGGTTCGACACGGCGTCGTCGAGACGGTTCTTGCCGTCTTCCTCCTCCAGAATGAAATCGCTGGCGAGCTTGATGAGCGACATCTGCTTCGTCGCACCACCCGTGGTCCATGCACTCCAGTCGAACCCGTGGAGGAGATCGCACACGATCTCGTAGCGGCGCAGCATCTCCCGGACCGCCTCTTCCTGATCGACCGCTCCTTCGCCTTCGCCGCCGCTCTCCGTGTAGGTCGCCAGGGCGCGGCGCAGGTTGTCGGCAATCCCGAGGTAGTCGACGACGAGGCCACCTGGCTTGTCCCGAAAGACACGGTTCACGCGGGCGATGGCCTGCATCAGGTTGTGACCCGACATCGGCTTGTCGAGATACATCGTGTGGAGAGATGGAGCGTCGAAGCCGGTAAGCCACATGTCGCGGACGATCACCAGGCGGAAAGTGTCCTCCGGCTTCTTGAAGCGCTTTGCCAACTCCTCCCGCTTTGTCTTCGAACGGATGTGCCGCTGCCATTCCGCTCCATCGGCCGCGCTCCCGGTCATGACGACCTTGAGCGCATCCTCGGCCCACTCCGGCCGCAGCTGCACGAGCTCCTTGTAGAGATCGACGCAGATCCGCCGGCTCATGCAAACGATCATCCCTTTGCCTTCGATCGTTCCAACGCGGATACCCCAGTGCTTCACCAGATCGGCAGCCACCAGCCCCAGTCGCCTTTCGGTCCCGACGATCGCCTCCAGTGCCGCCCACTTCGACTTCAGCTTCTCCTTGTGCTCGACCTCCTCCCCCTCGGTAGCCTCCTCAAACTCCGAGTCCACTTTCGGTTTCTCCGCTTCGTCGAGCTGCAGCTTCGCCAGGCGACTCTCGTAGTAAATCGGTACCGTCGCTTTGTCTTCCACGGCGCGCTGGATGTCGTAGACGCTGATGTAGTCGCCGAAGACAGCGCGGGTGTTCGCATCGGTACGCTCGATTGGCGTTCCGGTGAAACCGATGAAGGACGCGTTGGGAACGGCGTCGCGCATGTGGCGTGCGAATCCGTCGATGAAGTCGTACTGACTGCGATGTGCCTCGTCGGCAATGACGACGATGTTCCGGCGCTCCGAGAGCATCGGATAAGGGTCGCCTTTTTCTGACGGCATGAACTTCTGGATGGTCGTAAACACCACCCCACCCGAGGCGACGCGAAGCAGTTCGCGGATGTGCTCGCGATCCTGAGCCTGCGTCGGAGGTTGCCGGAGTAGCTCGTGGCAACGAGAGAACGTTCCGAACAGTTGATCATCAAGATCATTGCGATCCGTCAGGACCACGATCGTCGGGTTCTCCATGGCCGGCTCGAGAATGAGCCGTCCCGCGTAGAACGCCATGGTCAGGCTCTTGCCCGATCCCTGGGTGTGCCAGACGACACCGGCTCGGCGGTCACCCTGCACTCGGGAAGCCTCGATCGTCGACTCGACGGCCGTGCGAACGGCATGGAACTGGTGGTAGCCGGCCACCTTTTTGATTTTCTCCTTCCCGTCGTCCTCGAAGACGATGAAGTGACGAAGCAGATCGAGCAGACGCTCCTTGTCGAAGACGCCGCGGATGAGCACCTCGAGCTGCGTCATCCCTTTCGGCATGTCCTTCTCGCCAGCGATGGTGCGCCACGGCATGAAGCGCTCCCAGTCAGCCGAAAACGAACCGATGCGGGCAATCGACTCGTCGGCGATTACAAGCAGCTCGTTCGTATCAAAGAGTGACGGGATGTCCTGTTTGTAAGTCTGGATCTGTTCGAAGGCGTCCTCGACATCGGCGTCCCCGACTTTGAGCTCAATCACTCCAATCGGCAGGCCGTTGATGAAGACGATGACGTCGGGGCGGCGGCTGTGATGATCTTCGACGACGCTGCACTGGTTTACCGCCAGGAAGTCATTGTTGCGGACGTCATCGAAATCGACCAGCCACACCTTGTCGTAGCCGATCGTCCCGTCGGCGCGGCGATACTCGACGTCCACACCATTGGCAAGCGCATCATGGAATCGATGGTTCCGATCGATTGGAGGAACCGCGTCGATGTTGGCCAACTTGCGGGTCGCTTCGTCGAGGGCGGCAGATGGAAGATCCGGATTGATCCGCTGGATTGCAAGGATGAGGCGATGCTGAAGAACGATCGTCGAGGACTCGCGCGCTCCCGATTCCAACAGTTCCACGCCGCCGCGAATCTCATACCCCAGCTCCGCCAACCATTCGAGCGTGGCCTCTTCGACGGTCGACTCGGTGAAGAGCTTCGGCACTCCCTCTCCTTAGACTCTACGGAATGTGGAGAAATGTAACATGGAGGGAAGGACCCAGGTGAGAATCGAAGCTCGCTGCGTTTCCCCTTGTTGACCCGGTCTTACGAAGTTCAAGAACTGGACGTTAGAGTCGGAGCGAGATCACCATGACATCACTGTGCTATCGGCTTGCTAAACTTTCGCCATCGCGCTGAGTAAGTTGGGGTCAGGTCTGGAAAGCCAACTTAACGGCTGTCGCTGACGAGTGTCGCATCGTGTTTTGATCGGCGCTCAGTCCCTGACAGTTGGTTCGAGATACCTGTCGCCGGCTGAATTTCTGGGTCCGATCGACGCATCGATGAGTGCCCGACGCCGGGAGTTAAGTTGGGATTCCAGACCTGACCCCAACTTAACCTCTCTCGATCAAAAAAAGAACCCAAAGGCTGCTGTCATGGAAAAGGCAAAAGCCAAAGCAGGCTTCGCGTCAGGACGACGCCATCACGCGTTGACGAACGAGCGTTCGAATGGATCAACCGTGACTAAATTTGCCTTCAAAG
>DASZZV010000179.1:0-7213 GCA_035544835.1 Thermoanaerobaculia bacterium | reverse complement strand
AGTCCGTTCCGCCGCCCTGCTGGCCTTCAACATCAGCAAGGAGAGTTTCGTCGCGACGGCGATGGCGCTCGCCATCGCCGTCGATCTCGCACGCATCCCGGTGTACGTCTCTGTGCATCACGACGCCATGGCGCACGCGTGGAGAACCGTTCTACTGGCGACCGCGGGCGTCCTTGCCGGGACTCTGTGGGGAAATCGAATCCTCAAGTCCGTGCCGCTCGTTCCCTTTCGTCGCACGGTGGCCTGTCTGGTTTTCGTGCTGGGCGTGAGCGTTCTGGTGAGCGCGCTTCGCTCCGGCATCTGACAAAGAGACCCAATCGATGAAAATCTCTGTATTTGCCGGGGATGTGTGCGATGTACAGGCGGAAGCGCTCTGCACATCTACGAACCCCCGGCTGTCGCTTGTCATGGGCACGGGAGTCTCGATCCGAGGTCGTGGCGGATACCAGATCCTCAGAGCCTGCGAAGAAATCGTAGAGGCTGAGTTTCGTCGTTCCGGGAGACGGGGTCTGCCGGTCGGTTCGGCGCATCCGACCACCGCCGGAGATCTTCCATCGAAGATCATCGTGCACTGTGTCGCCAGTGACGCCGGGCACCGATCCTCCACGGACATCATTCGAAACTGCGTGCGGAATGCTCTGGCGACCGCAGATTCGAAACAGTGCCTGAGCATCGCCATGCCGATCTTTGCAACGGGACACGCGAGGTTCAACTTCGATCAAGCCGTTCTCGCGATGGCGGAGACCCTGCGAGCTCAGCCAACGGATGTGCAGCACGTCTTCATCGTTGTCTACGATCTTGATCGTGTAGAAAAGGCGGCTCGCCTGATTCGCTCAGTCATTACCGCCGCCGAAATCGACATCCAGCGGGGACCAGACGCGACTGAGTAACCGCTCGACAGGGGGTCAGCGTGCGGAAATCCGCAGGTCACCGGCGAATTACGAATGTCACATGGTCCCGTGATGAAAGTGCCTCTTCTTCTCGTCGCTTAGATTTACGCGCTGAGTTGCCCCTCACCCTGCCCTCTCCGAACGCGATCCCGTTTTTGCGAGCAGCTCCTCGGGGAGAGGGAAAAAGGTTCGAGCACTCACCCCTTGGTTTATGGAAGCGTCTCCGCGAGAGACCGTCCCTGTGGGCGCCGCTTCCAGGCGACGTAGGGCCGTGCCATTTGTCGCAGTGCGCTGTTCTTCAGGGCGTACCAGTCGCTGGCGAGACTCGGGGCCACGAGGCCGGCCGTCTCCTCCGGTTGCACGACCAGTGACACCTCGATCGGCAGAATCCCGATCGGCAGTCCGGCCCGTCGACAACTCTCGTGAAGGTAGGCGAAGACCTCCTTCATCGCTTCGGGATCGGGTGGTGGGACGCTCTCCATCTCGCTGCCGGTGGTAGGCCGGAAAATGCAGACGGTCGGGAACGCGCCGGCGTTTACGATTCGGTCGATGCCCCGCTTCGTCGCTGCGATCGGTTCCACGCCGGCGATGATCTCCCCTGAGACACGACCGCGGCCAAGCCTCTTCGCCGTATGCTCCATCGCTTCAAAGAAGGCATGCTGTCCGACCGTCTGCGCTTTCCCTGGACAGAGGCGCGCAAAGACTTCCGGGTCCTCGAATTCATAGCAGAACGAGAAGTGATCAGTGCCGGCTTCGATGAGCGCCTCGTACTCGTGGTACAACGCGCGCGGAACGGGAACGGCCTGCACTCCGATGAATCCTCCGACGTGCGTGCGCACTGCGCGAACGAACGGCTCGCACTGCCGCAGCCCGTGGATGATCTCGCGATCGGCGCGGTCCTCGTAGTGATAGCCGGTGTTGAAATGCGTGAAGATGCAGCCGGATTCCGCCCTCGCCGCCCTCGCCACTTCGACCACGTCGCTCACCCGCTTCCGCGACTCCTCGGCCGCGCCGACGTTCTTGCCGGTCGTGCAGAACTTGCAGGCCAGCGAAGGGGACCAGTTCCAGTAGAGACAGCGGTTCGAGACGTAAATCCCCAGGTAGTTTCCCTGCAGAACGCCGACACGGCTCATCGGCACGCCGGCGCTCGTGGAGCGCGAGTACCAGGCCGGCTCGGCAGGAATCGTGACCTCATGCGTTTCGGCGTTTCGTGAGTCGAAGACGAAGTAACGTTCGTGATGCTTCTGCAACGAATACACGGACTGCTGCGCGAATCGCTCCGTCACCGGCACATTGACCCAGATCTCCTTCGGCGTCGCCGGGATCACGATCTCCAGACCGGAGCCAAGGCCGGCACGCGTGCGGCTGATGCGCCGGCCATCGCTCTCGGTCTGACACGACGGATCGATCTGCATGCCGCGGCAGAAGAGTTCGATTTCCAGTTCGATCGGTTTGAGCATGGACCAATTAAGCCGCTTGCCTCATTTCCTCCCAATGACGACGGTCACATGTGGTTGTGATGCTCGGCACCGAACACGAAGCGCGCGTCGTGAGAAGTACATGTTGTACCCATCACGATCCGATCCGGCGCCGATGTCGGCCGCCATCGACCGTGTGACGAACATCACACGGCGAAGTGCGGGACGGCACAGCCGACCGCGGGCTGAAGATCAATCATGGAATTGCGCGAACTTGCCGTCACGGGGATCACCATTCATCCACGGCCTCGGAAGTGTCAAACAAAAGGAGCGCTCGCATGACCAAGCATCACCGGATCCTCACGGTCTCATTCCTGACGGGCTTGCTGTTTGTCTTTGTCCCCTCCGCAAATGCGATCCCCGCGTTCGCACGCATACACCAGACGTCATGCCAGACCTGTCACGTTGGTTTTCCGAAGCTGAATCCCTTTGGAGAAGCATTTCGGCTGAACGGATATCGGATGCCGGGTGAGATGGAGCCTGAAGAGAAGCCACAGAGCCTCGGGGCCGAGGCCTTTAAGAAGATGTGGCCGAAAGCGATCTGGCCAGGCGACATCCCCGCTCACATTCCGCTGGCGCTCAACATCAAGATGGCCAGCGTCTACGCCTCATCGCTGGACGCGAACGGCCGCTCGGTGACAAAGAACGACTTTCAATTCCCGCAGGAAGCCAACCTCTTCTCTGGCGGCACTCTCGGCGAGCACATGAGCTTCTTCAGCGAAGTGACATGGGCGGAGAACCCCGACGGAAGCAGTGGAACGGAGCTCGAGCATATGCAGCTCCACATCAACTCACCATTCGGCCGCAAGCACCTCGTCAATTTCAAGATCGGAAAGTTTGCGCCGGATCTCGCCGCCGGCTTCCAGGAGATGTGGATCTCGACCGACAACGGCATCGAAACGCTCTTCGCCTTCAATCCGATTGGCATGAATGGCGGCACGGGCCTGTCCGAGGGGATGGGAGGGATCAGCGTGCCTGGCATGGTGAAAGGAATCGAGATCTATGGCGTCGGCGCCCATCGATTCTTTTACACCTTCGGCGTCGTGAATGGATTGGGACCGTCTGCCGGCGGAAACACGGACGGCAACGCGAGCAAAGACGTATACGCCCGCGTCGACTACAAATTCGGCGGCATGGGTCTCGATGGCGATACGACGGGAGTGACGCTCCCGCCGGAGAACTGGAGAGAGCGGTCGGTCCGCGTCGGGCTCCTCGGGTATAGCGGCAACGGCAAAGGAATCGATTTCCCGATGCAGGATGCTTCAGGGATGCCGATCAACATTCAGGACCGGACATTCAATCGCGCCGGCGTCTATGGCTCCTGGTACTTCGGCGACATGAATCTTTTCGGCGTCTACCTGCGCGGCCGTGACCGGCTCGACACGTTCGGCGAAGACGGCATGCTGCTCAAGAGGTTCGACGGCAACTACAACACATGGTTCCTGCAGTCGGATTACGTGATCCTCCCGCCGCTGCAGGCCTCGCTTCGATACGAGAACCTCCGTCCGGCTGACCAGCAAGCGCAATCGCTTCGCTTCCTGAATGCCTCGCTGAGTTACTTTGCTTACGCCAACGTCAAAGCGACGCTGGAGTATCGGCGCGATCTGCACGAATCGAAAAACTACACATTGAACACCATCCTGCGATTCGCTTTCTAAAGGAGACTCAGCATGAAGCGATTTCTTACACTTCCATTTGCGATCTCGATGCTGGCAGTGCCGCTGATCGCAGGCGAGATCCACGGGAAAGTCAGCACCCAAGGACTGCGCGACTCATCGAACGCCGTGGTCTACATCGACAAGGTGTCAGGGAAGACGGTTGCGCCACCGTCGGTACACGCCAGGATGGATCAGAAGAACATGCGGTTCGTTCCGCACGTTTTGCCGGTGGTCATCGGCACGACCGTCGACTTTTTCAACTCCGACTCCGTACTCCACAACGTCTTCTCGCCCGATGCCTGCGCCGATCGGTTCAATCTCGGCACCTGGGCGCAAGGACAGACTAAGAACTTCACCTTCAAGAAGGCATGTTTCGCAGCGCTGCTGTGCAAAGTGCATCCGGAGATGGAGGGATTTGTCGCGGCGCTGCCGACTCCGTATTTCGCGGTCACCTCGCCTGACGGCTCCTATGAGATCAAGGATGTCCCCGATGGGACGTACACCCTCAAGGTGTGGCACCCGACGTTGAAGCCGGCGATGAGGACGGTCGCCGTGAAAGGCGCGACAGAGACGGATTTCGCAATCGCGAAATGACGTGATGCGCGAGTGGAACGAGGGGCGTCGCGACCGCAGGCATCAGCGAATTGCCACGCCTTGGCTGCGGTCGCCACGGATCGTTCTGACTGGAGCATTCCTGTGCGCCTTCGAGGCGATCCTCCTGGCGGGCGTGGCGCATGACGGACACACCCGTTTGACAGCAGGGCCATCGTCGGCCGCGGTAACACCAGTGCGGGGCCCAAGCAACCTCGAGCGCGTTGGTCTCTCGATGGAAACATCGGGGATGGGGCGCACGGGCCTTTGGGGACCGTCGGCCGAAAACCCGCTGCCGCTGGCCAGCATCAAGTACTCCGAAAACGTCACCGGTCCCTCGCGGTTGAGCGGTGCGGATCTTTATCGACTCAATTGCCAGGCCTGTCATCAGGCCGACGGTAACGGCGCGCCACCGGAAATCAATGCCATCATCGGTCCCGTACAGGCAACTTCGGCTGCGGTGATGTCGGCGCGCATGAAGAAGATCGGTCGGCCAATCACGGCAGCCTACGCACTCCAACTTGCGACCGATTCTAAAAAGGACCTGCTGGACCGCCTGAAAAATGGCGGCCAGATGATGCCACCATTCGGTCACCTGACCGGCAAGGAGGTGCAGGCGCTCCTCGCCTATCTGGAGTTGCTGTCGGGAGTCCCCGGCGCCGAGAAACGACAATTGGTTGTTACGGAGCCTGTCGTGCGCGTCGGCGAGCTCCTGGTCAAGGGCACCTGTCATACATGCCACGACGCTACCGGCCGCTGGCCGGATCCCGAGGAGTTGTTGCAGGGCGCCGTCCCACCGCTGGGATCGTTCGCGACCGAGCGCGGGATGTATCAGGTGATCTGGAAGGTTCGTCACGGAACCCCGGTGGTGATGGGCCGGGCCCTGGTGTCGTACAGAGGCCGAATGCCGGTGTTTGACTATCTGACAGACGACGAGGTCTCGGCGGCGTACACGTATCTCCTGATCTACCCCCCCACTCGTTCCAGGTAAAAGGGGGGCGGGAAGTCGGACAAGAAAGTCTTAAGCGTTGTGTTTCTCGCCGACCGCCATGAGGCACCCCGCAGCGTGTCCGGCATCACATCCTCTCGTCTCGTTCATCACGGCACGTCTCGCGTTTGGCGAGCATGATGAGGACGAAAGGAGCCACATCATGTTGAACATCAACCTGGGTACCATCGACCGCACCCTCCGGATCCTGATCGGAGCCGTGCTGCTATCGCTCGTCTGGGCCGGCCCGAAGACTGCCTGGGGTTATTTCGGTATGCTGCTGCTGGTCACTGGAGCCATGGGCTACAGTCCACTGTACGCGATGTTCCATATCAGTTCGTACGAATCCGAATCGATCCATCGCATTCCCAGGGAGGCCTGAACGGACTCAGATCATGGGAGATTTGTCCGAGTTCAACCTGTCCACGCGACTCTTCCTCAAAGCGTATCCATGGCGAAGGCTCGAGCCGACGCCGTGGACGCCGCTGAAGAAACCTCTCGCCCAAAGCAGGATCGCCCTCGTCTCGAGCGCCGGATTTGTTGAACATGGAGACGCCCCTTTCGATCCGAAGATCAAGGGGGGCGATTGTTCGTTCCGATTCATTCATGACGACTGCGATCTGTCTCTGCTGCAGGAGAGTCATCGCAGCGAGACCTTCGATCATCGTCCGATGCGCGAGGATCCGAATCTCGCGCTACCGATCGATCGGATGCACGAGCTGGTGGCGACGGGTCGGATCGGATCGGTCAATCATCGACATCTGTCGTTCATGGGTTCGATCACTGCTCCCGGTCGTCTGGTTACGGGAACGGCTCCCACGGCTGCTGCTTCGCTGATCGAAGACTCGGTTGACGTGGCACTGCTAGTTCCGGTCTGACCGATGTGCAACCAGGCCGTGGGCCTGGTAGCGGGTGAGCTGGAGCGCCAGGGCATCTCGACAGTCGCAGTGCAGCTGCTGCGCGAAGTTGCGGAGAAGGTAGGGCCTCCGCGAGCCCTGTTCGTCCCGTTTCCTCATGGCCGTCCGCTCGATACGGCCGGCGACCCATCACGCCAGCATGCAGTCATCGAAGCCGCGCTCAGACTGCTCGAACTGCCGGGCGCACAGCGGCCGCTTCTGGTCGATTATCCGTCTCTGTGACGGCAAGCTAACTCGCCCGAAGAGGCTCAGGGCTCGATCAGGCGTGAAACATCGGGTGCTCAGGCCGGTCGGTGACCAGATCGGCGTGCTCTCGACGAAACGACTGGGCGATGAAACACTTCGAGCAAACCGGCAGCGACTCGTTGAACAGCTGCGGCAGTGCCCTGGCGGCAACGTCGTTCCACTCGATCAGTTGGCCATCGGAGGCCGTGTCCCGCGTTCCCGGAGTGAAGAGCTCGTCATCCTGAGCCGGGGAACGACGCGAACGTCGCTACTGGGATTAGATGACATGGACTGCGACTGACGTTCATCTCTGTTTCTAGCCCCATAGGGGCGTTTGAAAATAGCCCAGGACGAAGTCCTGGGTACCGGTTTCTCGAAGTATGTTTCGAGCCCCGGAGGGGCGTTTGATGGTTCGTTTCGATCGCCCCTCCGGGGCTCGACTTGGAAGCTCGATCGCCAAACCCAG
>DASZZV010000178.1:0-13144 GCA_035544835.1 Thermoanaerobaculia bacterium | reverse complement strand
CGCAGCGAGGGATCTGGGCGGGGGCCTTTCCATCGTGGTGCTCGCAAACATTTTCGATTGCCAAGGGTCTAAGGCCCCCGCCCAGATCCCTCGCTGCGGCTCGGGATGACACCCACTCAGTTTCTTTTCTCAGTGGCAGCGCGCACGCTGTCCCATGCTCGGGATGACAACAGCGCCAGACCCGCGGTTCGCGATGACACATCGGGTCCAATCGCGGAGAATGGCGTGCTATCGCTTTCTGTGGAAGGAGCCTCAGATGAGACGAGTCTTAGTTGCAGCCTTGACCGCAACCTTGCTGGCTGCAGCGGCCTTCGCTCAGCCTCCGATCGCGCTCAAGGCGGCCCGGCTGATTGATGGACGCTCGGATGTCATCGTGCAAAAGGGTGTCGTCGTCATTACGGGGAACACCATTACCGCAGTCGGTAAACAGGACGAGGTGCCGATTCCACTCGATGCCCGCGTCATCGATCTCGGTGATGTCACTCTCCTGCCCGGTCTCATCGATACGCATACCCACATCCTTTTGCAGGGTGATGTCACCAGCGAGGATTACGACCAACAGCTCTTCAAGGAGAGCATGCCCTTCCGCGCTCTGCGGGCCAGCCGGGCCGTGAAAATCGCTTTGGAGAACGGCTTCACTACACTGCGCGATCTGGAGACGGAGGGGGCGATGTACACCGACGTCGACGTCAAGCGGGCTATCAACGAAGGGATCATCCCCGGGCCGCGGCTGGTCGTGTCGACGCGGGCGATGAGTGTCACCGGCGGCTACGGTCCCAGCGGCTACTCTCCAGAGATCACTTTCCCCAAAGGCGTTCAGATCGTCGACGGAGTTGAGGCGGGAAGAAAGGCCGTACGCGAACAGATCGCCAACGGTGCCGACTGGATCAAGGTCTACTGCGACCGCTCGTACTTTCTGCAGAAGGATGGGACCCTCTCGAGCATCCCGACCTTCACAGTCGAGGAGCTGAAAGCGATCGTCGACGAAGCCCATCGCCTTCGGCACCGCGTCGCCGCCCATGCCATGGCTCCGCCGGGGATCTCGAATGCGCTGGAGGCTGGCGTGGACTCCATCGAGCACGGGATTGCGCTCAACGACGCGCTCATCGACCGAATGCTCGCGAAGGGTACGTATTACGTGCCGACGCTGACGGTTACCGAATATGTCGCGCCCGGGCGTGCCGCTGAAGGTCGCCTGATCTGGGCCAGGATCCCGGAGTTTCATCGAGCGAGTTTTCAGCGCGCCTTGAAGCGTGGAGTGAAGATCGCGTTCGGTACCGATGTCGGTGGTTTCTCGTGGGATCTCAATGAGGCCCGTGAGTTCAAGTACATGACTGACAACGGCATGACGCCGATGCGCGCACTGCAGGCAGCGACCCGGGTCGCATCCGAGCTCCTGGAGATGAGCGATTCAATCGGTAGCCTCGAGCGTGGTCACAAGGCCGATCTGATCGCCGTTCCGGGAAATCCGCTGCAGGACATCTCGCTCATGGAGAAGGTGAGCTTCGTCATGAAGGACGGCGCGATCGTCAAAGGTGCAGGGACCTGTCCTTGAGCACATCGACGCCGCGGCAGCGGCTCGTTCTTTTTCCATCCTCGGACGGTTTGAAGCTGGCCGGGTTGCTCTTCGAGCCGCCCAGACGCAGTGACGATGTCGTCATCTACCTGCATGGGAATGGGGACAGCTCCATCTTCTACTCGGCAAGGACGAGCCTGATCGGATCGGAGCTGGCGCGGCGAGGTGTCGCCTGGTTCCCCTTCAACAACCGCGGGGCCTATATGGTCAAGAGGTTGACCAGGATGAGCGGGGGGAAACGGCGATCGATCGCCGCTGGAATGGCCTGGGAGAGGATTCGCGACTGCGTGCATGACATCGACGGCGCCATCCGCTTCTGCAGGAGCGCCGGCTATCGGCGGATTCACCTGGTCGGTCATTCCACGGGCGCGAACAAGATCTGCGTCTACGATCACTACAAGCCGCGAAACTCCGTTCGATCCTACCTGCTGCTTGCCGGGGGTGACGACAGCGGACTTTACCGGGAGCGATGGGGCGACCGGCAATTCCAGGCTGTGCTGCAGCGATGCCGGAGGGCGATCGCCGCAGGCCAGGGAAAGAGATTTGTCCCGGAGAAGCTGTCACCTTTCTTCATCTCCTGGGGGTCTCTGTACGACACGATCAATCCCGACGGGGACTACAACGTTTTTCCCTTCCTCGAGGTGATGACCGGCCACCGAGTGTCACGGAAGCCGCTCTTCCGCCATTACCGTTCCATCCGAAAACGAACGCTGGCGCTCTACGGGTCGGAGGACGAGTACTCTTTCGGCGACGTTCCCGGTTGTCTGGAGATTCTGAAGCGGTATACGCCGAAGCGAAATCGCATGGAGCTCGAGATCATGGACGGGGCCAACCACGGCTTCAACGGAAAGGAGATCGAACTGGCGCGGCGAATCGCCGAATGGGTGAAAGAATAGAACCCGACCGCCGGTCGTTCGTCTAAGAGAGCATGAGAGCTCTACTGCTTGTATTCGTCTTCTGCGTCGCCGGTGTGGCTTCGGCCGAGGAGTTGCCGAGGAAGTCGGCCGAGCGGCGGGCTCCCGACTTTACGCGGCAGGGTTTGTTCAAGTTTTTCGTGCAGCAGGCGGATGAAAGAGCCGTTCCTCGACCTGGCTTCGAGAGCGGTGTGACTCTTTACCGATCCAAAGCGCTCGGCGTCCGCTTCTCGCCCCTCCTCGCGCCGCTGCGATACTCGTCAGCCCCCGACGCGAATGTCTCGATCAACCCATCTGTCGATCCCTTCGTGCTGACGCACACCTTCTGGTGAACTGGTGGGCGGAAGAGTGCGCGCCCAATCGGAGTGGCGGCATCTTGCCGCCTGTCTCGGCGCCGTCCCGCGGCGCCGTTCCCGTGGAATCGATCAGCGATGGGCGGCGGCGCGGGACGCCGCCGAGCCAGGCGACGGGATGTCGCCACTCCGAACTGCGCACGCTGTAGACTCGCAGTCACTAACCATGTGGAGCCCTGATCACATCGCATCTCGCCGGCCGCGACTGCCTTTCCGATGGTCGCCGGCGATTGCGGTTCTGCTGCTCCTCGCCTGTACCACTCGCCCGACCGCGGCGCTGGAGAAGAAGCCAGGCGGTCTGTTTCGGCGCCCGGCCGTGACCCGGGTCGTCGTCGTGATTCTGGAGAACGAAAACGGCGGCGTTGCTCTCGAGCAGCCGTTCCTGAAAAAGCTGGCCTCCAGCGGCGCCTACCTCTCGAACTACTACGCTCTCGCGCATCCCTCGCAACCCAATTACATCGGGCTGGTTTCGGGATCGATCGACGGCGTGCAGGGTAACCGCATCGGCACCCTGAATCGCCGGCATCTCGGCGATCTCCTCTCCGAAAAGCGACTCACCTGGAAGTCGTATGCCGAAGACTATCCGGGAGGCTGCGACCTCCGATCCCATATCCGCAACTACGTCAGGCGGCACGAGCCCTTTCTCAGCTTCAAGGATGTGCAGGAGGGCGCTGCCTGTGCAAACGTGCGTCCGGGCGAGGAGTTCGACCGCGATGTCCAGGCAGGCCTCGCCAACTTCGTGCTCTATGTCCCGAACAACGATCACAACGGCCACGACACTGGCGTGAAGGTCGCCGATCGCTGGCTGCGGTCGAAGTTCGAGCCGCTCCTGACGAACAAACAGTTCATGAAAGGAACGCTGCTGGTCGTCACCTTCGACGAGGCCGAGAACAGGGGACCGAACAAGATATACACCGTCCTTTACGGAGACAGCGTGACTCCCGGTGTGTACGACGACGTCTACGATCATTACGATCTGCTCAGGACCATCGAAGAGATCTTCGGGCTCGGCACGCTGGGCCAGCACGATGCGGCTGCCGCCGCGAGGCCGATCACGAAAGTGTGGAGGTAGCGCCTGCTCGGTCCGCTCGAAGGCAAATGAGGTTCTTGTGTGGCACAGGCACTCTTGCCTGTGTGGCCGCGGCGTCGAGCCGCGGCGTTTCTGCTGCAATTCAACAGGGAAGTCGGCCTCGACGGCCGACACACAGGCAAGAGTGCCTGTGCCACACAAGAGGCAGATCGTCAGGGGCTTTCTCTTCACCTTTTCTTTGCGGGCTCGCCTGTTCTCGTTCGTCTTTCTTTCCCCGCCACGACGAGTCTCGCCATTCGTCTTCGCGCGGATGAGGCGCGGTCGTTATCCTGGATCAAAGCGCGGCTGTAGTAGGCCACGGCTGCTTTCTCGACGCCTTTCACCGCGAGTGCGTTGATGGCCGCACCGACGACACTGCCGATGACCGGCGCGATCTCGGGGAGGCTCCGAGCCACAAACTTACCTGCGATCTTCCGGATGAGTTTTTTCGGCAGCTCTTCCTCGAGTCCCTTTGCCAGCAGGTATGACGCCCCTTCCCGCGCCGCGGTGGCGCCGGTAGAGACGGCCAGGACCGCCAGCACCTCGCGAAAGCGCTCCGGAAGCCGCGGCTCCCGCCCATAGAGAAAGGCGATGGCCAGGATCAGCCGGCTTTGCTCGCGCACAAGAGCAAAGATATCGGGCCCGAGGGCCAGCAAGGCGAAGGCTCCTCCGGCGGCGCCGGCGGCCGCTCCAATGGCTGCCACGCGGAAGGCCGCTTTCCGGCTGAGGCGTCTGGCCAGCCGCTTCCGGCTCTCCCGCGGATACGCTTCCCGCAACTTACGCACCTCTTCTCGAATCGATTCCTGATCGATCTCCTCGAAAAGGGTCTCGATCATCGAGTAAAAGCGGTCGCTGAAGCCTTTCGGAATCCTCATTCCCATTCGAGATGATCAAAATTCGAGCCTGTTGTTAACCTTTTACCCGTCCGCCACGTATTACCGGCACAAGCGCATGAAGCGCATCCGGGAGGTTTCAATGTCAATGGAAATGATTCCTATCATCATCAGCGTGTCGATGTTCGCCATGATCGCCTTTATCGTCTCGGTGGCGGGGAAGACGAAAGCAAAAAGAATCGAGGCGATTACCGACCTGCAGAACAGGATGATCGATAAGTTCGGTACAGCGCAGGAGTTCGTCACCTTCCTGCAGTCTCCGCAGGGGCGCGAGTTTCTCGGGAAAACCACTGAGGCTGAGGCTCATCCGGCGCGGCGAATCATGGGGTCGATCAAGGCCGGTATCATCCTGACGTTTCTCGGAGCCGCCTGCATCATCCTGTCGTTTGGAGTCGCCTCTGGTTTTATCTTTCCGGGTGTGCTGGTGCTGGCCATCGGTCTCGGATTCCTCGTGAGTGCAGGAGTGTCGCTGCGTCTGTCACGGTCGTGGGGCCTCATGGCCCCCGCAGATCGTGAGCTTGCCTCTCAGCAATAGGTTCATGATTGGGCTCATGATGGAGGTAAGCCTCAGCCTGGGTGCCGTCGGCGATAAAAAAGCCGGCCTGGCAGTCGGGGCGCAGTCTGCGCGACTGAACCAGGAGGAATTCGACGGCTTCTACAGGAAGACCGCACGACCTCTCTGGATCTACCTCGCTCGCATCACCGGCGATGGGGGCATCGCCGATGACATGCTGCAGAAGAGTTACTACCGTTTTCTGAGGTCGTCGCTCACGACGCATGACGAGAAACAGTTGAAGTCTTTTCTTTTTCAGATCGCTACGAATCTGGTCAGGGACAGCTGGCGTAAACCAATGCGCGAGGTCGAGTTGGGAGACGCCGATCATGCCACGGTGGGTCCAGCCGCCCAGGTGGAGATGCGACACGATCTGCAGCGTGTCTTCTCCCAGCTCCGCGCCGAGGATCGAGCGTTACTCTGGCTGGCTCACGTCGATGGCTCGAGCCACAGCGAGATCGCGACGGTGCTCGGGGTCAAAGACGGTAGCGTCAAGGTGATGTTGCATCGCGCTCGTCAGAAACTGGCCGGCCTGCTGCGGAGCAAGGGTCTGGCACCGGAGGTGACACGATGAAAGAGCAGTGCTCGAGACAAACTGAGATCGTCAAAGCGCTCCGTTCTGCATCGCCGGAGACTTCTGAGCTCGATCATCTTTCCGACTGTGAGGGCTGCCGCGACGCCGTGGCTGCCGATGACTTCATGCGTCAGCTCGATGTGGAGCCCCTGGTGACTCACCGTCTGCCCGATGCATCTCTTCTCTGGCTCAAGGCGCAGTTGCTCCAGAATCAGGAGTCGGGTGCGCGGTTGACTCGTCGCCTGCTGGTGGTTCAATACCTGCCCCTCGGGATCGTCGCCGTCCTGTGGTCGGTGCTGCTGTCGTGGAAGTGGAAAACCGTATACGAGGGTCTGCAGCACTTCAGCTTCGAGCGGTTCGTATCCTCTTCGGCGCTGGGATCGAATCCGCTCCCGATGTCAGTCCTGCTGATGTTCGCGGTCATGCTCGGTCTGACCGTGATCGTGACGCTGCAGGGAGTTTTTGCGGAAGAGTAGGTCCGAAGCGCCGCCTTCCAGGCGGCCGTGCCGCCGGCATCATGCCGGCCGCGCGTAATCGGGCATCGTGCGATTTTCGGAGTCAGCAAAGGAATCGCAGTAAAGAATGACTCTCTGGAGAGTCTCGACGCGGTAATCCTGGTCCCCGGCCACGGACCCATCCTGGAGGGGACCGTGAAGATCAGTCGTGAGATCGGCCGCATCCGGGACATCCTGATGAAGGCCATTGAAACCGGGGCAACACCGACTGCCAGCTGACACCGTTACAATTCCAGCAACGATGCGAGATCACATCATCGTCTGCGGGATGGGCCACGTCGGCTACCAGGTCGTGCGCCTGCTCATTGGGCTTGATGAGAGAGTCACCGTCGTCACCGACCGCTGCCGTGATGACTGGCGCAGCGACGTCGAATCGCGAGGAGTCGCCGTTCACATCGGAGACGCCCGGTCCGGAGAACTGCTTCGGAAAGCCGGACTCCTCGACGCCAGGGCGCTGATCGCCGTGACCGATCGCGATCTCATCAATATCGAGGTCGCGGGCGAAAAGCACCTCTCCCTTGTCACGCGTCCTCTCCAGGAGTGGTCGTGACGGACGCTTCCGGTACGCTCATCGATCAATGGCTGGCGACGTTCGACTTCGTGGAACGTCACAAGATTTCTATCGATGCATCCAGGGCGAAGATTTACGACTCGATCCGTCATCTCGCCTTTCACAGGGTGGCGATCATTCGAGTCCTCTTCGCCCTGCGGTCGTTGCCGGGTCTCTTTCGTGGCCAGGAGAAGCGACTCGCACTCACCATCGACAACCTCCAGAGAAACGGCTTCATGATCCTCGAGGAGAGGCAGGACGAAGAGCTTGTCATCGGCGTGGTCGGAAAGTTCTGGAAGCCCTCGGGACAGATCCGGCGTATCCCGGTCTGGGAGTTCAAGACATTCGAAGAGCCGGGGTTCGCCAAGGCGGTCTGGAATTTTCGAATCGAAGAGGAGCAGGGGCGGATGATTCTGTCCACCGAGACGCGAATCCGTTGTCTCGACGGCGAGGCTCGCCGAAAATTCGCCCCGTACTGGTTTGTCATCCAACCCTTCAGTGGACTGATACGAATGGCCATGCTGCACGTCATCAAGCGAGAGGCGGAACGTGATGAAGAATAGACGCGGTCGAGTCGAGCTCCTGCTGACCGTCATCGATCAGGCCTATGAGAAGAAGGCCTGGCACGGTACGAACCTGAAAGGGTCGATACGAGGACTGACGGCGGAGGAAGCGTTGTGGACGCCGTCGAATCAGCGGCACTCCATTCGTGATCTGGTGCTGCATGCCGCCTACTGGAAGTACACCGTTCGGCGTCGCCTTCTCCGAGAGAAGCGCGGCAGTTTCCCGCTGAAGGGCTCTAACTTTTTTCCTCTGGACGGAGAGTTCGGAGAGAAGGAGTGGCGTGACTGCGTGAAGCTTCTCGACGAACAGCATCGACTCCTGCGCACTGCTGTGAGCGATCTCGCGGACGAGGACCTGACGGTGAAGAGCGGCAAGTATGTGATCTCCGATCTCGTTCATGGGATCGCCGGCCACGACCTCTATCACGCCGGTCAGATTCAACTGCTCAAGCGATTACGGGAGGTGACGTGAAAGTTGCGCGTCTCAGGAGTCATTTCGAGCGTGGGACCAAGCGCAAGTTTGGGAATTCAGCCTCCGTCCATCGACGGGCAGATCGTTCGCTTCTTGTGTGGCACAGGCACTCTTGCCTGTGTGCCACGGCGTCGAGCCGCGGCGTTCTGCTGCATTTCAACAGAAAAGTCGGCCTCGACGGCCGACACACAGGCAAGAGTGCCTGTGCCACACAAGAACAAAACGCTGACATCTGACATCATTCATGACCTCCACTCACGACTCCTACGCGGTATTGCGTATTGCCAGCTTTCGCTGGTTCATCCTCAGTATCTGGACGAACACGGTCGGCTCCCAGATCCAGGCCGTGGTGGTGGGATGGCAGGTCTACGCGCAGACGCACGATCCATTGTCGCTGGGCCTGGTAGGGCTGGCCGAGGCGTTGCCGTTTATCGGCGTGGCATTGTATGCGGGGCATGTGGCGGATCGTGCCGATCGCAAGCGGGTGGCGCTGGTGTCGCAGTTCGTGCTCCTGTTGTGCGCGGTCGCTCTTCTGATCTTTACGGTGAGTCCTCGCTTTCTGGACAGCGGCAGGATCTGGCCGATCTACCTGGTGATCTTCATCAGCGGACTTGCCCGCAGTTTCCTGCGGCCGGCATTGACGGCGCTGAGCGCCGAGCTCATCCCGCGCGATCTGTATGCCAACGGCGTGGCCTGGCGCAGCTCGACGTGGCAATTCGCGGCGGTGCTGGGACCGGCGGCAGGTGGATTTCTGTATGGTTTTGGAAGTGCACGGCTCGCTTATTCGGTCGACGCGATCCTGCTCGGCCTGGCACTGTTCACAATCGTGAAGATCTCCCGTGACCGGCTCGCGCCGTCCACTGTTCCGGTGCCGATCAAGGAGTCGTTGACCACCGGCATCCGCTTCGTCTGGAGCGAGAAGATTCTTCTCGGTGCCATGACGCTCGATTTGTTCTCGGTTCTCTTCGGTGGCGCGGTGGCCCTTCTACCGATCTTCGCGTCCGACATTCTGAAGACGGGTCCTCAGGGCCTCGGTATTCTCCGTGCCGCGCCGGCGGCAGGTTCGGTGTTGACCGGCATGGTGCTCGCGCACAGGCCTCCGATGAAGCGCGCCGGCGCCTCGCTTTTCGGCTGCGTGGCGCTCTTTGGTCTGACCATGATCGGCTTCGGCCTTTCGCGGAGCTTCATTCTGTCGGTGGTTCTGCTGGCGCTCAGTGGAGCGGTCGACAACGTCAGTGTCGTGATTCGTTCCACGCTTCTGCAGGTTCTCACCCCGGGACACATGCTTGGTAGGGTCTCGGCCGTCAATCAGATCTTCATCGGATCGTCGAACGAGATCGGTGCCTTCGAGTCGGGCGTAGCAGCGAAGTTTCTCGGCACGGTTCCATCGGTCGTTCTGGGTGGTGTGATGACTCTGGTGGTGGTCGGGCTGACGGCCTGGCGCATTCCGCAACTGCTGGCGCTCCGAGAGATCGACCAGGCGGCGTGATTGGGATTTCGGATTTCGGATTTCGAATTTAAGAAAGTCCGGATAGATTCGGCTCCGCCTTTAAATTCGAAATTCGAAATTCGAAATCCACTCACGTGGTGAGCACCGCGGATCCTTCGATCTCGCCGTCCCGGAGTTTGCGCAGCGCGTTGTTTGCTTCCCGAAGCGGGAAGGTCGTGACGTGAGGACGGATCGAGATCGTACGAAGCCGCTCGAAGAAAAGGTGCCCGTCCTGACGGGTGAGGTTTGCGACCGATCGCACCGACCGTTCTTTCCAGAGAAGCGAGTAGGGAAACCGCGGTATGTCGCTCATATGGATCCCCGCGCAGATCACCGAACCGCCCGGCGCGAGTGAGCCGAGAGCCTGGGGGACGAGAGCACCGACCGGGGCGAAGATGATGGCGGCTTCGAGAGGCTCCGGTGGGGTTTCATCCGATGCTCCGGCCCATGATGCGCCGAGAGACATGGCCAGTTCCTGCGAGGCACGGTCACCCGCGCGTGTGAAGGCGAACACCGATCGACCGTCGGCGCGAGCGATCTGCAGCAGGATATGGGCAGCCGATCCGAACCCGTAAAAGCCGATGGTCTGCGCTTCTCCTGCCATCTGCCAGGCGCGGAACCCAATCAGCCCGCCGCAGAGAAGCGGCGCTGCGTCGATGTCGGAGTAGCTGTCCGGAAGCGGCAGGCAAAAGCGCTCGTCCGCTACGGTGTATTCGGCGTAACCGCCCGGAATCTCATAACCGGTGAAGCGGGCCTGGGCACACAGGTTCTCTCTTCCGCTCGTGCAGTATCTGCAGACTCCGCACGTCCAGCCGAGCCAGGGAACGCCTACGCGGTAGCCGATCCTGTGTTCGTGGGCGCCCGTTCCCAGTGCCGAAACGCGGCCCACGATCTGATGTCCCGGCGTGATCGGCAGTGGTGCACCGGCCAGCTCCCCATCCACGATGTGTAGATCGGTGCGGCAGACAGCACAGGCCCTGACCTCGATCTCAATCTGTCCGGGCCCCGGTTCCCGCCTCGGGATATCCACCGCCCGTAGAGGACTTTTTCGTTCCTCTAAAATCATCGCCAGCATGTGGAGATTGTAATCAGAACTTCCATTCGCGGTCGTGGAGCCTCTTCGAATCCGCCCAACCGATTCGAGAAGATGCGCTACGAGGACGATCCTGACCTGGAGATCGACCCTGAGGACTCGCCGCGCCCGGCGACGATGTTTCTGCGGGATCCGACCCGGACCATCATTGCTCGCAACGACAGTCCCGACGTCCCTTTCGAGACCAGCGTCAATCCGTACCGTGGATGCGAGCATGGGTGCATCTACTGTTTCGCTCGGCCGAGTCACGAATACCTGGGCTTCTCGGCCGGCCTCGACTTCGAGACGAAGATTCTGGTGAAGGAAGAGGCGCCTCGTCTCTTGCGTGAAGAGATCTCGTCGGCGAAGTGGAAGCCGCAGGTCATCGCCATGAGCGGAGTGACCGACTGCTACCAGCCGATCGAGAAGAAGCTTCGTCTGACCCGCGGTTGTCTGGAGGTGCTGGCGGAGTTCAGGAATCCGGTGGTCATCATTACGAAGAACCACCTGGTGACGCGTGATGTCGACCTGCTGGCCGGCCTGGCAGCAGTCAATGCCGCGGCGGTGTTCATCTCGGTGACGACACTGGACTCGGAACTCGCCCGCAGGATGGAGCCTCGAACGTCGTCTCCGGAGATGCGTCTGGAGGCGGTGCGGACCCTTTCGGCCGCCGGGATCCCAACGGGGGTTCTGGTCGCTCCGATCATTCCGGCGATCACGGATCACGAGATTCCAAGGATTCTCAAGGCTGCAGCTGAGGCCGGAGCGGTTTCGGCGAGCTACACGATTCTCCGCCTTCCTTACGCCGTCGCCCCGCTGTTCGAGAAATGGCTGGACGAACATTTTCCCGAGAAGAAAGATCGTGTGATCAGCCGCATCCATCAGCTCCGTGATGGAAAGATGAACGATCCCCGTTTCTCTTCTCGTCTTCGCGGCGAGGGAATCTTCTCCGAGCAGATCAAGTCGCTGTTCACGATCGCCAAGAGGAGAGCTGGGTTACAGGACCGATCGATGGAGCTCTCGGTCGATTCGTTCAGAAGACCAGCGCGGTCGCAAATGGAGTTGTTCTGAAACGAGACCGGCGCTCCGAACGCGATGCGCGGGCCAGATACCAGAGTGGATTTCGCATCGGACGTCTATTTGCTGAGAAGCGCATGAAAAAGGTGAGATCCTTCCCTCGGACATGAGAGTCGTTCCATGGAACAGAAGCCTTGCTGCTGCATTCGTGATCGTGTTGTTGGCCGCTGAGCTGTCGGCGCAGTCGATGAGCACAGCGCGTCGTCACCCATCACGTTCAGAACGCATACCGCTGCCCAATTGCGCAGTCATCGAGGGAACGGCGGCAGTTACTTTTACAGGTAATGATGGGCGATTGCTCACTCCCACCAGCGGGCCTCTTCACGGTGTGAACTACACGATGGGGCTGGTCGCGCTCGAGACTCCTGGAGTGCTTCTGGCCGCAGCAGGAACCTCGTTGATTCGCTCGACCGACCATGGCTGCAGCTGGTCGGTGATCGGTGAGCTTCGGGGAAGCGAGGGATTTCCACCCTTCCTTACCGCTGCGCGCGGAAATCGCGCTTATGCCTGGGCCGATCAGCGGAGCGATCTTTTCTCTATCGACGGCATGTCTGTCCGTGTGTTGAAATCACCGGTCACAGCGATGATCGGACTGGGTGTCGATCCGGGGACGTCTGATCACGTTCGAATCGCCGGCGGAGATGGATCGGTATGGGATTCCTCAGATGGCGGCGCGAGCTGGACGGCGCGTCCCGGAAAAGCACCGCCGGCCTCGATCTTCTATCGAGCGCGATTTGAGGAGGCTGATCTCGATCACATCGTGCTGGGAACCGCCTCGACAGGCTCGTTCCTCAGCCGAGATGGCGGACTCACATGGACGGCATCGCGAGGTCTGGGGGCGAAGGGCGCAAACATTTTCGAGCTGACGATTTCGGTGGCCGATCCACGCATCGTCTGGGCTGCGGGAATCGACTTTGCCGAGTTGGACGGCGGAGCTCCCTCTGGCGGCAGGCACATCTACCTTTCCGAGGATGGCGGTGCGTCGTTCCGCCCCGTCGTCGACGCGAGCCCCACCGTGACCATTCGCAACGGTCCCGTCATGGCCGCGCACCCGGCCAATCCGAACTTGATGTACTTCGCCTTCGGCTCCTACTTTCAAAAATACGGAACCGACCTGTATCGCTTTGACGTCAGCAACGGCCAGCTCACAACAGAGCACAACTCCTATGACGGTATCGACGCCATCGCCTTCCAACGAGGCAACCCCTCGGTGATGTACCTCGGGCTCGAGTCAGTGGAGTTCACGGAACCGATCGCCAGTGGATGGGTGGGACGGCGGTAGTTTTCGCACGGCGAAGCTGGAGACGGGTACCCAACTGTTGTCATCCCGAGGGATTGACCGCGGAGCGCGGCGTCTGAGTGAAAGAAACCAGGGTGTCATCCCGAGCGTCGAGCGAGGGATCTGGGAGGGGGCCTTGCGGTGTGGAGTCTTGGAGCTCTCTTACGATTGTGCGAGGCGCCGAAGGGTCGAGTC
>DASZZV010000177.1:0-4167 GCA_035544835.1 Thermoanaerobaculia bacterium | reverse complement strand
GGGGGATCCGGGGCGCGGCAAGACCCTGGTCGAGTCGGTCGGATGTCTCGGATGCCACATCGCCCAGGACACCTTCACGGACAAGGAAGGCAAGACCCGGCCAGCGCGGCGCACTGATTTCCCTCTGGAGCGTAATTACGGTTTCAATCTCGTCGGCACCGGCACGAAGGTCAATCCGAACTGGCTCTTCAACTGGGTCAAGAATCCGAAGCGCTATTACGTCACGGCGCCAATGCCCGACCTTCGACTGTCCGACCAGGAAGCGTCTGATGTCGTCGCCTACCTGATGTCGATGCAGAAGCCCGGGTTCATGCAGAAGCAGATTCCTCCAGTCGACCGAAAAGCCCTGGCCGAGCTGACCAGGTCCTATCTCATCAACACGCTGTCGGAACGCGACGCCGATGCCAGAATTCAGCGGATGCCGCTCAACGAGCAGCTCGTTTATCTCGGGCAGCGAACCATCGAGAAGTACGGCTGCTACTCATGTCACAACATCAAGGGTTTCGAGAAGGCCAAGCCGATCGGGACGGAGCTGACCATCGAGGGATCGAAGGCGCTTCATCTTTTCGACTTCGGCTTCGTGCACGAGTACGCCGCCCACGATGGCGACAGCGAAGAACACAAGTCGCCCAAAGAAGAGATCATCCACACGGTTCCCTCCTGGGTCTACAACAAGCTGAGGTCTCCGCGGGTCTATGACGACCAGCGGGCCAAGGTTTACCAGGAGAAGCTGAAGATGCCGAACTTCTACTTCACGCCGGAGGAGGCGCAAACGGTAGCGCAGGTTGTTCTCGGCATGACCAAAGACATGGTTGCCGCCAACAAGCTGGCAGGACAGGATCCGCTCGTACGCGTTGCCGAGGAGGGACGCAAACTCGTGTCCCAGCACAACTGCCGCGCTTGTCATGTAGTCGATGGATACGGTCGTCAAATCGCGCCGCTGATCTCCGACGCCGCCTACCTGCCGCCAGACCTGACTCCCGAGGGTGGTCGCGCACAGTCGCCATGGCTATTCAACTTCCTGAAGGATCCGACGGTCATGAAGATCCGCCCATGGCTCAACGTCAGGATGCCTACCTTCCACTTCGAGGACGCCGAAGCCAACACGCTCGTGCAGTTCTTTGCGGCCGAGGGAAAGATACCGACCTTCGATACCACCAGGCAGATGACGCCCGACCCGGCCTCGGTGGCTATCGGTCACACCATGTTCGACATGATGAGATGCGCGCAGTGCCATCCGACCGGTGCGGTGGTCGGCACCCCGGTGGCGGGGGACACGACCTCTCTGGCGCCTACTCTTCAGTACGCCAGGGTGCGGCTCCGCTACGACTGGATACCGGACTGGATCCGGCGACCCAACGAGATGATTCCGGGCACGCGTATGCCGACCAACTTCCCGCGGGATGCGGAGACCGGCAACTTCGTCTCGCCGCTGGCTAACGTCATTAATGCGCCGCAGTTCGCCCAGTACAAAGTCGCCCTGGTTCAGAGACTGGGGAGCGAAGAAGAAGTCAACAAGTTGCTCAAGGACGTTCCCCGCATCACGGGCTACATGCGGGACTACATCTGGAGCATCGGTATCACCGAGATGAAGGCACCTCAGTCGGGAGTGGAGTCGCCGCCAACGAACGCGGCCCCTCCGCCGGCAGTGCCGGCATCACGTGAGTTGAAGTCATCGCGCGCTTCCTCGCCGCCAACGGGCGTGAATCATGCGCGCTAGAGACGTGTATTCAGGGAATTGATTTCATGAGACGATGAGTCGGGTCCGGTCGGGTCCGATTCACGACTCCAGGAGAATGATTTATGACGATGAAAAAGTTTCTGGCGCTACCCTTCGCCGCCCTTGTCGTGTTCGCCATCGCCTGCGGTGGTGGGAACAGCGAAAAGGCTGACGAAGACGACAACGAGGACAACGCTTCTACCGCAGCCTCCTCCACGAATGCCACTGCGGCTGCTCCCGCGAGCGCTGCCGCTCCCGCGGCTGACGCCGCGCTCGTCTCCGGGTCGGTGAAGCTCGAAGGTACCGCGCCGGCCATGTCCAACATCCAGATGTCAGCCGATCCGACCTGCCAGTCGCAGCACACGGCCCCTGTCAAGACACAGGACGTCGTTGCCGGCCCGGGTGGCGAGCTCGCAAACGTCCTCGTTTACATCAAGGACTTCAAAGGCACCGTTCCCCCGCCATCCACGTCCGTTCAGATCGACCAGAAGGGCTGCCAGTACTGGCCGCATGTCAACGCTATCCAGGTGGGACAAACGCTGGAGATCAAGAACTCCGATCCGACCCTACACAACATCCACGCGCTGGCCAAAGAAAACCCCGAGTTCAACGAGGGACAGCCGGTGCAGGGAATGGTCTCCAAGAAGAAGTTCGACAAGCCCGAGATGATGCCGATCAAGATCAAGTGCGATGTTCACCAGTGGATGAATTCCTACATGGCCGTCCTGCCGCATCCCTACTTTGGTGTCTCCGACGACAAGGGTAACTTCTCGATCAAGAACCTGCCGCCGGGGACGTATACCATCTCGGCCTGGCATGAGAAGTACGGTTCGCAGGATCAGCAGATCACGGTCGGGCCGAAGGAGACCAAGCAGATCTCCTTCACATTCAAGGCTTCGTAGTCATGATCTGAGTCACTTCAGGGAGCGAAAACGTGGCAGAGAGAAGACAGATCAGAGTCGGGAAGTCCTGGATGTCTCCGAGGGAAGCCGAACTGGCGCTCCGCGAGGCCATCCGGGTCCAGAAGGAAGAGGAGCTCCACGAAGAGGAGAAGCACGGAGGCCATCACGGTGGCTTCATCAGCAACTACGTCTTCTCCCAGGATCACAAATGGATCGGGATCCAGTACGGGATGACCGCTCTGGTGTTCCTGCTCTTCGGCTTCAGTCTCATGCTTCTCATGCGTTTGCAGCTGGCCTGGCCCGGCCGCGCTTTTGGGATCCTCAAGGTGCTCGGTGAGGCGCGCGCTCCGGGAGGGATCATGCTCCCCGAAGCCTACAACCAACTCGGGGCGATGCACGGAACGATCATGGTCTTTCTGGCCATCGTGCCGTTGGCCGTTGGCGCTTTTGGCAACTACATCGTTCCTCTTCAGATCGGCGCCCCCGATATGGCCTTCCCCAAACTGAACATGATCAGCTACTGGTGCTTCCTGCCGGGTGGAGTGATCATGTTCGCCAGTTTCTTTGTCCCGGGCGGAACGGCGCAGTCGGGATGGACCTCGTATGCTCCGCTCTCGGTCATCGCCAGTGGCGGACAAACCTGGTGGCTGATCGGAATGATCTTTCTGATCACCTCGTCGCTACTCGGTTCAGTCAACTTTATCGTCACGATCATCCAGCTCCGCTGCAAGGGCTTGACGTTCATGCGTTTGCCCTTCTTCGTGTGGGCGCAGTTCGTTACCTCTTTCCTGTTGCTGCTCGCATTCCCACCGCTCGAGGCAGCCGGTGTTCTGCAACTCATGGACAGAGTCGCCGGCACCAGTTTCTTTCTCCCGAGTGGGTTGGTGGTCAGTGGTCAGATTCTTAAAGTGGCCGGTGGTGGAAACCCGATTCTCTGGCAGCACCTTTTCTGGTTTCTGGCCCATCCCGAGGTTTACGTGCTGATTCTTCCGGCCATGGGGATCGTGGCTGAGGTCATTGCCAACAACACCCGCAAGCCGCTGTGGGGCTATAAGTCGATGGTGGGGGCGACGGTTTTCCTGGGGTTCATGTCGTTCGTGGTCTGGGCCCACCATATGTTCCTCACCGGCATGGGCACGACGATCAGCGCCTTCTTCCAGACCACAACGATGATCATCTCGATTCCGTCAGTGGTCATTCTCACGGCGCTCTTTATGTCGCTGTGGGGCGGATCGATCCGTTTCAACACGCCGATGCTCTTCGCCCTGGCTTTTCTGCCGATGTTCGGGATCGGCGGACTGACCGGACTTCCGCTCGGACTTGCTGCAGCCGACATTCATCTGCACGACACCTACTACGTCATCGGCCACTTCCATTACGTGGTCGCTCCTGGAACGATCTTCGCGATGTTCGCCGGCATCTACTACTGGTTCCCGAAGATTACCGGACGCCGCCTGAACGAGACGCTGGGAAAGATCCACTTCTGGCTTTCCCTGATCTTCATCAACGGTGTCTTCGCCCCGATGTTCTATCAGGGGCTGGCCG
>DASZZV010000176.1:0-7570 GCA_035544835.1 Thermoanaerobaculia bacterium | reverse complement strand
AGCGGGATATCGACACCACCCCATGTCGCACCGCCGTCGAACGAGAAGTAGCCGCGCATCGGGTCGCGGTAAATCTCATTCGACCCCGCGGCCAGGTTCTTAGCGCGGGACGCGTTGAGGGTGATGTAGACCTCACTCTGCGGGCCGCACTCATTCGACACATCCACGTTGCCCCCCACGTTCAGTGAGGTCGTGGACCCACCGCCTTCGGGACTCTGGCCGTTCTTTACCAGGTATTGATACTTTTCCCACCACGTCGGGTTGTTCTGATTATTGGTCTGAGCAAACGAAACGGTCGCGCCAGCGACAAGAAGCGCTGCCACCAGGGGAGTGACGATTTTCATGAATACTCCTTTTTCTATTGGCCTTTTGCACAGGCCGAGTGCTCTAAGAGCAATCGCAAGACCACATATTGTCCTGAGAAAATACCATTGTAATCAGTGTTTTACGAAGTTCGTCCGCGGCGGAGAGTGGGTCACAGGATTTCTTTTGACCCGCCCTTCGGCGTAATGCCCGACCCACCGGAAGAACTGCCGCCCGTCCCGGGAGGCGCTGGCTTGGAGCCCCCTCACGCCATCAGTCCGTCAAATCGACCTTCGAGAACGACATGCGGCCGCTGGAGATGGCCGAGGCGCGGAATCCGCGGATGCGGCGAGCGTAGACAGCCACCATTTGTCCGTAAATCAGAGGAAGGATCGGTGCGTCCTGTTCGAGGAGCTCCATGATTCGCGCGCGCGCCTCTGCAGTCTGGTTGGCCCGAAACTCCTGAAGAGCCTTATCCATGGCCGGGCTGGCGTAATGGGCGTGATTGTTCGAGGTCGAGGTGACCTTCGATGCGTTGGAGATATTCCACGAAGCGAGACACGATTCGAGAAAGTCGGCAGGGTCTGCCGTGTCGGAGATCCAGCCGGAGAGCGACAGCTCGAAGGCTCCCTTCTTCAGCGTATCGAGAAATTCGTCGCGGCTTTTAGGCGTCACGACATTGACGCTGATTCCGATCGTCGAAAGCTGCTCGCGAATCACTTCGGCAGCTTCCTTCGGATTCGGCATGTACGGCCTGGGGCTCCACAGAATCTGCAGCGAGAGCCGGCTCGGAAGCGTCACCTTTTCCCGCTCCAGCATCGCCGCTACCTCTCTGGGATTGAAGGAAAGGGTCTCTTTGCTTTCGCGACCCATCAGTGGCGGCAGGATGCTGGATGCAACATAGGCCAGCGGATTCTTGGGATAGGCCTTGCTGGCGATCTGCCGGCGATCGATCGATCGGGCGATGGCCTTTCGAACCACGGGATTCCGCAGAGATGGTGCCGTCGTGTTGAGAATCAGCATCCCCGTCGAGTTACCCGTGGAGATGGAGGGCATAAAGGGAAAGCCCTGCAGCTCGGCGGCATCAACCGAGGTGAGGCTGTAGGTAAAATCGATCGCTCCCTCTTTCGCTGCTGCCAGCAGATTTTCTGTTCCTCCCCCACTGGACGGGGGGAACATCGAGAAATGAATCTCATCAATCGGTATGGGCGACCGGTAATGCGGATTCTTCACCAGTACGAGCGGATTGGCCTGCAGCAGATCGCGTGCGCTGATGCCCTCCAGAAACATGTAGGGTCCCGTTCCGATGAAGCGTTCTCCACGCTGCAACATGACGCCGCACGCGGTGTGCGAAAGGAAGATGGGAAAGCCGGGATCAGGCGATATCAACTTGAAAACGATCCTGTCGGCGGAAACCTCAACCGCCGCCCGAGCGCGAACGTCGTCGTCGGTGGCCAGCGATGCTCGCATGATCTCGGCCGTGAGCGGAGTGCCGTCCGAGAAAAGAACACCCTTACGAATGAGTGCGGAAAAAATCGGCCGTTTCGAATCGCCCGGCTCGGCTTTGAGGGGCTCACCAAGAAGCAATGGCTCCGGATTCTCCGGTCCGGTCGGCAGGCAGTACGGAGTCTCGAAGATTTCCTTCAGAACCATGGCGCTGACGCTGTCGTCCGCTCGATGGATATCGGTCGTACCGATGCGCGAGAGCGTTCCGACTCGCAGAATCTTCTTTGCCATGCTGGTCTCCTCGGGACTGTGAGGATATCCGAGATTCCCGAGTCCCCAAAAAGCGCGCATTGCGCCTGCGTCCCGCCGTAGACTGATCGCCCACACCCGTGACACTGGCACGGAACGGTAGCCAACGAGGGAGTACATGTGAAGAGACTGACTCCGGCCTGTCTTCTGTTTCTGATGCTCTGCGCCTGCTCATCGACGAAGAGGCCCGCGGAGAGAGAAGGAGACTGGGGCGCGTACGGTCACGACGGAAAAGGGACGCGGTACTCGGCATTACGAAACATTACGCCAGGCAATGTGGCCCGCCTCGCACCCGCCTGGGTCTATCACACCCACGAGAAGCTCGACGACGAGATGGCGGAGAAGTCAGCCTTCGAAGCGACGCCGATCGTCGTCGACGGCTCCATGTACTTCTCCACCCCGTCAGGGCGCGTCATCTCACTCGATCCAGCCACCGGCACTGAGCACTGGGCATTCGATCCACACATCAACCGTTCCGAGGATTTCTCCGAGGTAACGTCGCGCGGGGTGTCGACCTGGGTCGATACCAGAATTCCGGCCGGCAAACCGTGCCGTCGTAGAATTCTCGTTGCTACGATCGATGCGCGACTCATCGCTCTCGATTCGGCGACTGGCGCTCTTTGCGCAGACTTCGGCAATGGCGGCACAGTCGACCTCACAAAAGGGATCGGGCGAACGCGTCCCGGGGAATATCAGGTCACCTCTCCTCCGGCAGTCATCGATGACCTCATCGTCGTCGGATCGGCCATCGGAGACAACGGCGCGGCCGTGCTCGAGCGCGGCGTCGTCCGGGCCTTCGACGCCCGTAGGGGCATGCTTCGCTGGAGTTGGGATCCGATTCGCGATGCAGCGATGGCCACGGGGGCGGCGAATGCGTGGGCACCGATCTCAGTCGATGCAGAACGCCACCTGGTCTTCGTGCCGACGAGCAGCCCGAGCCCCGATTACTACGGGGGACTCCGGCCGGGCCTTAACGCCGACTCCGATTCGGTGGTGGCGTTGCGGTCATCGACCGGCCAGAGAGTCTGGGGATTCCAGGTGGTCCACCACGATCTGTGGGATTACGACGTCGCCAGCCAACCTCTTCTCATCGATGTACCAATCGACGGGCGCATGCGCGCTGCTGTGGCTATCGGAACAAAGATGGGGAACATCTTCGTCGTCGACCGCGACACCGGCACGCCGCTCTTTCCGGTCGAGGAGCGAGCCGTGCCGCGGAGTGAGGTCGAAGGAGAGGAAGCGGCGGAAACGCAACCCTTTCCCACCTTCCCGCCACCGCTGGTTCCCCAACGGCTTAGTCCGGACGATGCCTGGGGCCCCACTGCAGCGGACCGTCAGACCTGTCACGACAAAATCGCGTCGCTGCGATCCGAGGGCATCTTTACTCCACCGAGTGTCAGGGGAACCATCGCCATTCCCGGAAATGTCGGAGGAATCAACTGGGGCGGAATGGCCTGGGACCCGGAGAGACATCTCCTCGTTGCCGCTACGAATCGGATCCCCTTCCAGGTTCAGCTCATTCCGCGGGCTGAATATGACGCACGGCGGAGTGCCGGAGCGAACAGCCGTGTCATCGGCGATTTCGCCCGAATGTCGGGTACGCCGTTCGGTCTCTACCGCGCACCGCTGTTTTCCCCCAAAGGAATCCCCTGCAGCGCTCCTCCATGGGGCGGGCTTACCGCTATCGACTTCAGCGCGAAAAAGATCGCGTGGGACATCCCCCTCGGCTTCATCCCGTCCCTATCCGCCATCCCCGGATTCGAGAAGCTCGGCTCCTTCAACCTCGGTGGCGCAATGATCAGTGGTGGTCTCGTCTTCATCGCCGCAACAATGGACGCCCATCTGCGAGCGTTCGACATCCAGACCGGGCGCGAGCTCTGGAGCGCTGAGCTGCCGGCCGCGGCCCAGGCGAATCCGATGACCTACACTGCCGGCGGGCGTCAGTTCGTCGTCATCGCCGCCGGCGGTCACGGTAAACTGCACACACCGCTCAATGACACCCTGGTTGCGTTTGCCGTGAAGTAGATCATCTTCCGGCGATCAGTTTGTTCTATCATTTTCCGAGACACGTCGATTCGTTCTAGGGAGGTTTCCATGAAATACGCGGCCGTTGTTGCTGCTACCGTGTTTTTGACAATTGTTCCTGACTCGTTCGCTGGCAAGTCCAAGGCTACGATCGAGATTCAGAATCTCTCGAAATACGACATTCATCACCTGTATCTCTCTCCATCCGACCAGACCGAATGGGGTCCCGATCAGCTGGGTAAGGACGTCATGGAGCCGAAGGGCTCCATCACCCTGACGGACATCGACTGCGACAAATACGACATCAAAGTCGTGGACGAAGATGGAGACGAGTGTGTGATCGAGGATGAGGTTCTCTGCAAGGGCGATAAGGTGTGGGAGATCACGAACGAGGAGCTGCTGTCCTGCGAAGGCTTCAAGTGAGCTCTCCGTCCTCGAGTCTGTCTCGGTCCACTCCCCAGGGAAGACCGACGAAAGGAGCAAGATGAACACAGTCAAAATCGTGGCGATCGTC
This sequence comes from Thermoanaerobaculia bacterium, assembly GCA_035544835.1. Taxonomy (GTDB): domain Bacteria; phylum Acidobacteriota; class Thermoanaerobaculia; order Gp7-AA8; family Gp7-AA8; genus DASZZV01. The sequence continues at coordinate 2,973 of DASZZV010000176.1, read as the reverse complement.
CTGATCGTGGCCGGCATCCTGGCTTTGATCTATGGAGGCTTCACTTACACGAAGGACACCCATGCCGCAAAGATCGGCCCCATCGAGTTTTCCATCAAAGAGAAAAAGACGGTCAACGTCCCGGTCTGGGTGGGTGTTGCAGGCATCATCGCCGGCGGGGTGCTGTTAGTGACGGGTGGTCGCAAGAACTGAGACGGCGGCCTGGGTGACTGCCCATTCCGATGTCCGGCAGCCGCGGCCCCTCGCCTTCCCTTTCAGAACCCGAGCAACGCCCCTTCGAGCCCATTCACTGGCTCGACTCCGGAAAGAAGCAACGAATGGAAGAAGCCCTACGAGGGATCGCTGGGAAAGAAGTCAGCCGCGGTCAGCGGCGAGTCACCGATACGGTCTTCGTCTGCCGCACGGCGTTCCCCTTGTCGTCGACTCCCTCGGCCTGCAGATCGGCCTCGACGTTCGAGCTGAAAATGCTGTCGGGCGCGTCCTCGCGCAGATTGAAACTGTAACGCGCCGTCGTCCCCGCCGGAATCACCGGCGAATAATTGTGATCGCGAAGATAGTTCGCGTCATAAGTCTTGCTCAAGACGGTGATTCCAAGGGTCTTCACGTCGACATGCAGGGCAGTGAGCGTGACGGTACGCCCGCCCGTCTCGGTGAGCACAATCTCGAAAGGAAAATCATACGTTCCGCTCGTACCCGCAACTCTCGTCGCGACAATGGGATTCGGGTTCACGATGAGGGTGAGAGCTCCCCGCCCCGGCTCGGTCGGCGTGTCGTTGTTACCGGAACAGCCCAGGAAGAGAAGGAGAACCAATGAAGCGGGCAGAAGCAAGGCGATCTTCGTCATGCGTCAGAGCAGTACAACTCGAATGCCAGGTTAGCGACGCGGAGCTCGCGTCCTTGTCGGTCTGGCCAGCATCCGTTGACATTTCGATTCAGACGGCGTGTAGTGGCCGCAGCCCAACAACCCGATGTCAAATGGAGTGCCGCCGTTCACTCCCAGGAGACTTCCATGTTTTCGACTCTGACCCGTCGCAGCCTGCTCGTGATGCTCCTCGCGGATTCACCCCTCATCGGCTCAGCAGGTCATGGAACGCATTCGCCGTTACCCTGATCGGCTTCTCTGGTAGCGCCAGCTCAGTCTGAATCGATTGAGATCTGCTGCCGATGAGTCGGATCGCACCGATCTTCGCGATCTGACCCTTCGGAAACTCGACATAGAGCGGCACGACCGAAATGAAGTCCTCGGGGACTCCTTCCTGGGCCAGCGATCCGGTAATCCGATACTTCCCTCCGTTTCCAGGCTCGACGCGGAGATCGGATTTGAATTTCGGAATGCTCGTTCCGTCCACCCACTGCCGGAAGAAGTAGTCCATCGTTCCATTCCCCGCGGCATTCATCTGGGGCGTCATGTGACGCTCGACCACGTGCTGGAAGTCGAGTGTCGAAGGGTTTCTGCCGGCGTACGAGCTGATGAAGTCTCTCATCATGATGATGAACTTCCCGTCAGCATTCTTCTGCCCCGGATCGTGGAGCATCATGCGCAGCATGTGAAGGACATAGGAACCCTTGTCATAGATGATGGCCTGCCCTGCTGATGGCGAGTTTTTCGTAGCCACACGAAAGCCGTCCGTGATCGGACCGCTGTCGCTGTTGGCCACGGAACCGCGCCCCTTCTCGAGGATGGTCTCCCGCTTGCGCTCCCAGAAGTCGTCGTACTTCTTCCCGTTCTCGGTGAACTGCAGCACGAGGGCAGAAGTGAATTCGGCAAATCCCTCCGACAGCCACTGATCGCGATAGCTCTCCCATCCGACCAGATGCCCCCACCACTGATGGGCCATCTCGTGCCACCCGACGGTCTTCGCGAACTCGTTGATCGAGGCGATTGCCCGAGGACCCAACTGCTCGAGCATCTGAACTCGCTCCGCGGAGTTGGTGAGCGCGAGGCTCGGAAGGAACACCAAAGATGGCCAGGACTGCCCGAAAAACGATTCCGCCTGCTGGGTGACAGACACACTCGAAGACGGTGCCGGCCCGAAGAAGGCCGTGGCCGTTCGTGCAGCGTTTTGCGCATCGACCAGGGTGTCATGGGCGAATTTCCTCTGCTCGCGGTTCGTGTAAATGTCGAGCTGCAATCCGCTCGGTGCGTCCTTCTCGGAGATTTTCTCAAACCGGCCGTAGTTGAATCCAGCCACACGGATCGGTTGCTCACTCTCCCACCGCGACATGAGCTGCTTGTCGCCGCTCTCCTGTTTCACCATCTTCCCCGTGGACACCACCATGTTCCCTTTCGGAAAGTGATAGGTAAGCGTGTATGTCGCAAGGTCGGTGAAGGTTCCGACGTTCGGATACCAGCTCTCTCGAGCCCGAACCGAGTAGCTGTCCATCCCCGCCGACTCCAGGACATCCTTACCCTCGTAGCGCAGTCCAATGACGACCTCGGCATCTGCCGGGAGCGGCGATGGGGCTACGACCGCAGCGTTCGAGTCAGCAACTTCTTCCTTGAAGAGTCGCGCGAACTTTCCGAGCTCGTCATCCTCCTGAATGATCTCCGCCGGCTCGGTCTTTCCGCCAACCGTCACCGTAGCTTCCTTCAACCGCAGCTTCGGCAGAATGTGAATCGGCACCACGCGAGTGCCCTCCACGTGCGAGCGCGCTTGAATCGTCGTCGATCCGCTGATCAAGAGGTTCGATGCGATGGTCGTGTCGATGTCGTAGCGAAGAGCATCGACGATCGGAAGGAGCGGCTTTCCTCTTCCGTTGACAGCGCCTGCTTTTGTCGAGCTCAAATACCAGAAGCCACCGTTGGCCTCGTCCAGCGAAAGGAACGCCACCTCCTCTCCTCCGACGAAACCGAAGCCGGCGGCGAGATTCCCGATCCCGAGCGGGTCGACGGCAATGAGCCCGGGAGCGTATTTCTTCCCGTCTACGGCAGCCAGGAAGACACCTTCGACCCCGCCCTCCCCCCCCCTCGGC
>DASZZV010000175.1:0-5111 GCA_035544835.1 Thermoanaerobaculia bacterium | reverse complement strand
CAGGCAGTCCGCGCTCTTGGTCGCCACCTCATCCGTGTCATCTGGTCGATGCTCAAGCACGAACGCGACTACATCAACAAAAGCTGATTCGTACCGTTTTACCGCTTGCAAATCTAACAGGGATGTTCAGACGCACACTTTCCACTGTCTTATTCGCGTCTCTGCGAACCTCTGGCCCAAAGGCTCAGCTTATCGTTCAGACTCGGTGACGTCGTATCCTCTTCCCCATGCGCGGCTTCGTCGCGAACACTGACTACGACTGGTTCACGTATCTCCGGGCGATGGAGCCGCCCGTAGAGGAGGTCAACTTCTGGCGGCCAGGGTCGGATACAAACTTCGTGGCGTTGCAGCCGGGGGAGCCGTTCTTCTTCAAGCTCAAGGCTCCTCGGAATGTCATCGCTGGGTTCGGTTTCTTCGCTCATTTCTCCTCGCTGCCGGTGTCGATGGCGTGGGAGGTCTACGGGAACGCCAACGGGGCACGGTCGTACATCGACATGCGAGAGCGTCTCCTGGCGATCCGCTCGCGCTTCGATATGGACGTCGATCGCAAGAAGGATTTCTGGATCGGCTGCATCCTGATCAATCAGCCGGTGTTCTTCGAGGAGTCGGACTGGATTCGCCTGCCCAATGATTTCGCGCCGAACATCGTGCAGGGCAAAGGCTACGACCTCACGAGCGGGGAGGGGGAGCGGATCTGGCTGGAGTGTCTGGGCCGCGTCGAGAGTCAGAAGGGTCTGCGCATCGCGGAGGAACCGGCCAGTGAGATCCTCGGCGGATACGGCGCGGCGATACTGGTCCGGCCGCGACTGGGGCAGCGCAGTTTCCGCGTGGCCGTGCTCGACAGTTACGGGCGGCGATGCGCCATCACCAACGAGAGAACCCTTCCGGCGCTCGAGGCGGCACACATCCGTGACTTCCACACGGTGCAGGAGCATCAGATCAGTAACGGCATTCTCTTTCGTGCCGACATCCACAAGCTCTTCGACGCCGGCTATGTGACCGTTGCCCCCGATCTCCATTTCCTCGTGAGCCGAAAGATCAAGGAGGAGTTCGAGAACGGGCGGGATTATTACAAGCTCCACGGGACAGAGATGCGGTTGCCGATAAAGCCGGCCGACCACCCGCAGGCGGAGGCGCTGTGGTGGCACAATGAGAATCGGTTTCTGGGGTGAGGGCGTGGCCATAGAGCCAATCAGGAATACCGGGCGTCGAGAACAGGTAGAATCTATACGTGACCGCCGAAGCCAAGCATGTCATCGAGGAATTTGGGGCGCTTCCGGACCCGTCGAAGCGTGAGGTTCTGACCGAGCTTCTACGCATCACCCGAGGTCTCGACTTTCCGGATATGAGTGACGACGAGCTCACCTTCGCCGCAAACAAGGTGTTTCTCGAGTACGACGAACGCGAAGCGGACGAGTGAGATATCCAACTCGTGGCGAGGTCTGGCTCGTCGACCTCGGAATGGCGGCCAAGATTCGCCCCTGCCTGGTGATTAGCGCCCGAATCGGAGATGCCGATCGTGCACTCTTGTGTCTCGTCCCTCACACTACTTCCACGCGGCGAACAGACTTTGAAGCCGTTGTAGGCGCATCATTCCTGAAAGCAGGTGCGTTCGATGCGCAAGGTCTGGTTACCTTGTCGCCACATCACGCAATTCGTCAGGTCGGATCCCTCACGCAAGAGCAGTTGCGTGTCGTTGAAGGGGCGATTTGCAGGTGGCTCGAGCTTCCATGCCGACAAGAAGAAAACCCTTCCGCCGCTGGGAACAGCACACATCGATGAGTTCCACGCTGTGTAGGAGCATCAGATCAGTAGCTGCATTCTCTTTCGCGCCGACATCCACAAGCTCTTCGACGCCGGCTACGTGAACGTCGCGTCCGATCTCCATTTCCTCGTGAGCCGCAAGATCAAGGAGGAGTTCGAGAACGGGCGGGATTCCTACGAGCTCCACGGGATGGAGATGCGGTTGCCGATCAAGCGGCCGACCATCCTCAAGCGGAGGCGCTGTGGTGGCACAATGAGAATCGGTTTCTGGGGTGAGGCCTCACGGCCAATCAGGAAGACCGAACCGTGGCTTTCGGCTCGTATGCCAGAGTTCGAGAATCTCCACGACTTCCTCTTCGTCGGAAATGGTGTAGTACAGATGGAGCTGGACTGCGGACAATAGGATTCGCCTCAGGTTTGCGATACGAGAATGTGCCACGACCTCGCCAGCCCGCGGAAACGAAGTGAGAGCTAAGAAACCCCGCTCCAGTTCGGACGAGAAGAGGCTTGGTGCGGCCGAACGATTCTCGTACCACCAGTCAGCTGCTTGTTCGATCTGCCGCGCGGCTCTCGGTGAGACGCGAAGAGCGTACAGTCAACGACCGCGCGACCTTAGCTGGTGGAGCAGGTCCTCGCCGCTGATGTAGTTACCGGAACGAATCGCAGAGAGCGATTCGAGCAGCGCTTCTTCCTCGGCAGACGTCAGGACGACCGGCTCATCCGCGGTCGATGCGAGTACGGCCACAGCGGCCCCTTCCTCGAACTCACCTTCAGGAAGAACGACCTTGCCGTTCTCGACTTTTCCGGTGACAAGTTTCACGGGAGAAAGTGTAGCACTCCGCCCGGGAGCCACTAGATAACCGGGGTCAGGCGTTGAATGTTGATTGGGTTATACGAGCTTGAGTGCAAAGAGCGCTTCCCGCAACGGCCGCGACACCTTGCGGCGCGACTCGGCGCGTTCCAGGAGACGGCTGGCACCTGAGCGCGTGAGGCGAAGTCGCGCCGGGTGCTCATGGCTCGATCCTGTCGCCGCCCGATCCTCCCGGGCTCACGCTCAGATTGAAGCCTTCTTTCAGGACCCCGAGGCGAACCCAGCGAAGAGTGAAGCCGCCCAGCGAGGTGTGGGCCGGGGCGCGCTCTTCGACCGATTGCAGGAGGATGTCGGCGTTTTGCCAAACATCGTACAGATGGCTCTGCGCTGCGCGGCGGTAGTAGTCGGGGCGGGCGTCTTCGGGCGCCTCGAGCAGGCACGAGTTGATTGTGGCGATGTCGGTGAGGATCCGCCTCAGACTATGGCGCAACCGGGCGTCGAAGTGGTCGTCGTCGGCAATCGGCTCGACTACCATACGCGGGATACGGCTGCGCTTGAGCTCCCTCAGGTTCTCGCTGGCTTCCGCGTCACTGGAACCGATCGCGCCGTCGATTCTGAGCACCCCTTTCGGCAGCTGTAGTGTCATCCCCGATTCCCCTGCCACGACCGCCTTCTCGAGCAGCGCCGAGTCTTCGCAGAGCGGCGCCCCGGTGACGACGCGCAGGGGACGTCCCAGAATTGCTTCGATCGATAATGGCTCGATCGCTTCGATCTCGGCCAGCACCTCCGATGCGACTCGAGTCACCAGGACATCGAGCGGCGCTCCGGCCCCCCAGGCGACGAGCAGCGGATTCCAATAGCCGTCGAAGCTGTTGACGAGAAGCCGCGTCTTCTCGCTCCCCTCGACCTGCCGGAACGTCTCCGGCGAGAGGCCCTCCAGAAGGTGCACGCTGTGATCGAGAAAGGCGACGACGACGTATCCGCGGGCGCCGTGATTGGTCAGACTCAGGGCGTCGACGTCGAGGAACAGCCGGAGCTCGGGATCTCCTCCGGCATCGACGACCGTGACCCGGGCCGAAGTCATCATCGATGAGGCGATGCTGACCGCGTCGGCACAAACGCCGGGAGGGCCGCTGTAGGAGACTTGCAGACGCTTCATCGCGAGCCTCCGTTTCGAGCTCGCCGCAACGGCTCGAAGAGGTGAACATCGAGTCGCTGCACCGCCAGCTCACAACCACCGGCGGCGCGTCCGGGCGGCTGACAATCGAACGCGGCGCGCCGCTGCTGGCGCGCGCAGAGCCGCTCGACGAGCCGTCGCCGGTCGTCCGCCCCGATCGATTGCGGAACGACCTCTTCGACATAGTTGCGGTCGATCGACTTCATCGCCACGGTGACGAGGACGAAGGTGGGAGCGTCGTAACCCTCGGGCTGAAAGAATCCACCATCAAAGAGAATCTGATAGTCGGGCTGGTCGTCGGTGAATACCAGGTCTCTCTTATCGCTCAATTTGCCGGTGAGGAGACGTTCGACGTGTAAGGCAAGAGGGCCCTTGAGGTGAGGCAGGAGCTGAATCTCGATGGCCATGAAGATCCTCCTTCAGAGTGTGGGGGACATGTCTACACAATGTAAGCTTTGGCGTCGTCTGCGTCAAGGGTCATGTCTACATTTAATTCAAGACAGAGGGCACGCGTCTGGGACAACTCAGGCCCGGAGCCACGATGGCTCGCTTCGGGAAGTACGGTGGGGTTCGAGAATGTTGTAGAGGGTGAGGCATGGGAAAGATTCCTGAAGACGGCCGGTCGCGGTCCATCGAAGAGTTGCTGAACGACCCGCAGGCGATCACCGCCGCACTTTCGCGGGAGTGGCGCCATAAACAACTCGGGGAATCGATCGTGATCTGGAGGGATGGCAAGGTCGTGCACGTCCCCCCGGAGGAGATCGATGTGGAGAAGCCCGAATAGCGGCGGACTCAGCGGGCACAGAGAGACACCTCCGGCTAGCGGCTCCCAGAAACAGCTAGAGCGCAGACCGCGGTGGGCCTGCGCTCTTAGAGGGATGGAAAATTGGAGCGGGAAACGGGATTCGAACCCGCGACATCAACCTTGGCAAGGTTGCACTCTACCACTGAGCTATTCCCGCAAAGCAGGGGCGTACTGTAGACAACAGGACTTACGCTGTCAAGCCGTTACGAGGTCAAAAACCGAGGGTGGAGGATGTGTATTCCGAAGCGGCCATCGAGTGTCACCCTTCACTGCGGCTTGGGAACGTCGTCATCCTGAGGGAGCACGCGCGAAGGCAAAGGACCAGGAAAGACTGAGTGCGAACGAAGGATCTTTGGCGACAGCGCGAGGTCGTCAATGAACACCGTCGTGATGTCACCAAAGATCCTTCGCTTCGGCTTCTAAGAAACTCCCTGTATTTACGCGGGTTCCCTGATGTGTCATCCCGAGCCGCAGCGAGGGATCTGGGCGGGGGCCCTTCCATCGTGGTGCTCGCAAACATTTTCGATTGCCAAGGGTCTAAGGCCCCCGCCCAG
>DASZZV010000174.1:0-6463 GCA_035544835.1 Thermoanaerobaculia bacterium | reverse complement strand
GTGGTGCTCGCAAACATTTTCGATTGCCAAGGGTCTAAGGCCCCCGCCCAGATCCCTCGCTGCGGCTCGGGATGACACCACTCAGTTTCTTTTCTCAGTGGCAGCGCGCACGCTGTCCCTTGCTCGGGATGACACAATGGCGAAATTCTCAGTCATCTGGAATCCCTCCACCGATCGCCTCGTTACGCAACGAGTCTGAATCTGCCATTTAAGGAGAAATTGTGAAGAGACTCTCAACTTTTATCGCCGCATCCCTGGTGGCCGTTGCCATGACAGGTGCCGAAACGCCGAAGCCGGCGCCGACCAGCAGCGACCCCGTGGTCATCACCTACGGGACGACACAGGTGCGGCAGAGTGAATTCGAGCAGGCCCTCAAGTCGCTTCCTGCCGACTACCAGAGCTACGCCCGCGGCGCGGGCAAGCGCACCTTCGCTGAGGATTACGTTCAGATGAAGATCATGGCCGCCCAGGCTGAGCAGGCTGGTCTCGACAAGGACCCGCTCGTTGCCGCGCAGCTCCGTCTTCTCCGCGAGAACGCGCTGGCCAACGCGCAGCTCGCCAAAGTCGAAGAGACGCTCAAGCCGAGCGACGCAGACCTGCAGAAGACTTATGAGCAGCACAAAGCGGAGCTGGATCAGGTTCACGCTCGCCACATCCTGATCGCTTTCGCAGGCAGCAAGGTCGCGCAGGAAGGCAAGCCCAAACTCACCGATGAGCAGGCCAAGGCGAAAGCTGAGGACCTTCGGAAGAAGATTGTGGCTGGTGCAGACTTCGCCGAGCTGGCCAAAAAGGAATCGGACGATATCGGGTCCGGCTCTCGAGGTGGTGATCTGGGAACGTTCGCCAAGGGGCAGATGGTTCCGGAGTTCGAAAAGGCCGCCTTCGAGACGCCGGTCGGCAAGGTCAGCGACGTGGTCCATACCGAGTTCGGCTATCACATCATCAAGGTCGAAGAGCACAAGACGCTCTCGATGGCCGACATCCGCCCTCAGCTGGAGAAAGAAGTTAAGAAGAAGATGATCGAGGATCGGATGAACCAGATGAAGCAGACGGCGAAGGTAAGCTTCGACGAGAAGTTCTTCGCCGCTCCGCCGATGCCGTCCATGTCTCAGGAAGCCGCGCCGGAGCAGCCCTCCGCGACCCCGGCACCCAAGCCGGCGGCGAAGGCAACCTCGAAGCCCAAAAAGAAGTAGGCAGCGTTTATCGGAGTGGCGGCATCTTGCCGCCTGGCTCGGCGCCGTCCCGCGGCGCCGTTCTTTGGGAACTTGACGGGATCGAGGGCGGCGGCGCGGGACGCCGCCGAGCCAGGCGACAGGATGTCGCCACTCCGGACCGTAGCCCCGAGCCAACCGATGTCTATTGACTAGGTTCCGAGCACCGCATACTGTACGGAGTCATGGAAATACCCTCCAAGGTCTCCGTTTTCAACAAGACCCTCGACGTGAAGGGCAAGCCGGGAACGCTGGTGGCTGTTAACGCGACGTACTACGAGGTGAACCTCGAGGTGCCGCCCGGCAATCGGAACCACACCGTTCTGTTTCCGGTCGCCGAAACGGTCCTTATCTTCAACGACCCGCTCCCTGCAACCAGCTCGGAAACCGACATCGAACGGTAGGGGGCGAACGTGGCGTCTTTTCATCTTCCCTCTCCCCGGCGGGGAGAGGGTGGCGCCGCAGCGCCGGGTGAGGGGCCGCACGAGAGCGCTGCCTGAGGTTGAATCCGCAGAACGAAAAAGAACACAACGCGCACTTACGCCGCGTGTATCGCGAGTTTGTTACGCCCCTCACCCGCCGCTGCGGCGGCACCCTCTCCCCGCGAGGGAGAGGGGAGAGGGCGATCTACGCTGAGTAGTGGGACGCGGAACATCGGCTCGCTCCACCTCTCCACGCGGACCTGAAGATGACCGCCGAGGTACGCTTCTGCCGTGATTCGGCAGGGCGTTCACGCCAAACGATCTTTCATAAAACGTTCCCGCTCTTTACGAAAGCGAAGCACGGAAGCCGAACATGTCTTGTGGACGATGCTGCGGGGACGAGCTCTCGACGGATTCAAGTTCCGACGACAACATCAGGTCGATTGGTTTCTCGTCGACTTCTACTGTCTCGAGCTCAAGCTGGCAATCGAGCTCGATGGCGAGCCGCATTTCGAAGAGGAAGCGCGCAAAGATGACGCGATTCGCACGGCTATCCTGAAGAGACTGGGTGTGCGCGTCATCCGTTTTGAAAACTGCGAGGTCATGGCCAATCCACGTCTGATACTCGAGCGCATCAGGAGCAGCCTCAAACCAAGGTGAGCGCTCCCCTCTTCCCCAGCTCCGGCTCAGGGCCGAAAGTTGGCGCTACCTGAGCGTTACGCGTCGTGTTTCTTTCCGAAAAGCCACGCGATTAATATCCCGAGCAGGTACAGCGCGATCATCGGCAGCGCCAGTACGGTTTGCGTGATCATGTCCGGCGTCGGTGTAACGATGGCGGCGATGATGAAGGCCAGCACGACCGCGTACTTGAACTTCTGCAGCAGGAACGCCGGAGTGACGATTCCGATCCGGGCCAGAAAGAAAATCAGAATCGGAGTCTCGAAGACCAGTCCCATTCCCATGATCATCTTGCTGGCGAACGAGAAGTACTCGTCAATGGTGATGACCTGATGGAAGTCGCGACCGACCTCTACGAAAAACTTGCAGGCCATCGGAAAAACGGTCTTGTAACCGAAATAGCCCCCGCCAACGAAGAAAAGGGTGGCGAAGAGGATGAAGGGAAGAGCCAGCATCCTCTCTCGCCGGTAAAGACCCGGAGAGATGAAGAGCCAAAGCTGCAGTAGCAGAAAAGGGGAGGCGAGGAAAATCCCCGCGAAGAACGCCACTTTCATGTAGAGCACAAAGGGCGACGTGATTCGGGTGTAAGCGAGCTGGTCACCTGGTGGTAGATAGCGAAGCACCGGCTCTTCCATCAACTTGAAGATTCTCGGTGCGTAGTTCCAGCAGACGCCGAAAGCGACCACGAGGGCGATGGCCGAATAGATCAGTCGTTTGCGCAACTCCTCGAGGTGCTCGAGAAACGACATACGAGGGAGCATTTTCTCGTCGACAGGCTCCGGAGAGGCCTGGTCGAGGAGAGGGCTTTCGGCAGCCGTCACGACTCTCGGCTGACCGTAGGCGTGGTGGGAGCCTCCGGGACGATCGCCGGCTCCTGTGGCGCAATCTGAGGCCGGTCGGTCATGCGAACCTCTTCCTCGAGCGTCGACTTGAACTCATTGGTGGCCTTCTTGAACTCCTTCATGGCGTTGCCCAGAGAACGGCCAATGTCTGGGAGACGCTTAGGGCCGAAGACGATCAGTGCCACGAAGAAAATGAGCATGAGCTCTGGAAAACCAAGAGAACCAAACATGTCAAAACCTCAAACTTTTCGTTTCAAAGCGCCGCAACAGTGGATTCCGGGCGAATAGTCCGCCCCTATAATGACGTTACAAAGGTGCTTATGACTTACACCGACAAAAAAAGAAAATCGTGGAGTTACTCGCTGACCCTCACCGTGGCCATTGTGGGAGCCACTCTGGCTGGCGGCATGTATGGCAATCGCTTGCTCGGCTCACCTGTTCAGGATGAGCTTCAGCAACGATTCAGGGAGTATACAGACCTGCTTTCGGCCGCGGAACAATGGTCAGCGGCAGATCTGGGCCCGGACAAACTGGTCTTCTCCTCCGTTGAAGGGATGCTGCGAACGCTCGATCCTCACACTTCCTTCTTCGAGCCGACCGAGTATTTGGAGATGCAGGATCGACAGAAGGGAACCTTCTACGGCCTCGGCATCCTCGTTACGAAACGCAACGAGCAGGTTACGGTCATCACACCTCTCGAGGGCACTCCGGCATCACGTCTGGGCATCCGGGCCGGCGACATCATCTCGGAAGTCGAGGGAATATCGACCAATGAGCTGAGCCTCGACGAAGTCGTCAAGAGGCTCAAGGGGCCGAAGGGCTCGACGGTTCACATCAAGATCGTCCGCACGGGAATGAAGGAACCGATCCCGCTCACGATCGTGCGTGCGGCCATTCCGACGAACTCGATCTCCAACGTGCTGATGGTTCGTCCGGGCGTCGGCTACATCAGAATCAAGGATTTCACATACACGACGGTGCGCGAGCTCGACGACGCGATTGCGCGCCTGCAGAAAGAGGGAATGACGAAACTCCTTCTCGACCTCCGCCAGAATCCGGGCGGACTGCTCGACGCTGCGGTGGGCGTTTCCGACCACTTCATCGACAAGGGTCAGATGATTGTTTACACGAAGGGCCGGGCCGCTGACTCGTCGCAGGAGTACACCGCTCCGGGCAAGCACCAGCGATTGACCCTTCCCCTGGTCATCCTCATCAACCGTGGCAGCGCCTCGGCCTCGGAAATCGTGGCCGGTACGATTCAGGACCACGACCGCGGTCTCATCGTCGGTGAGACGAGCTGGGGCAAAGGACTCGTCCAGAGCGTCTATACGCTGCAGTATGGAGCGGGTCTGGCCTTGACGACCTCCAAGTACTACACGCCGTCGGGCCGGAACATCCAGCGCGACTACACCTCCTTTTACGATTACTACGTCGCCGATGTGGCTGACGATGCAACCAGACAGCCGGAGCCTCCGAAAGGAGCGAAGGTCTACACCACCGACATCGGACGCAAAGTGTTTGGTGGAGGAGGTATCACCCCCGATGTGGTGGTGAAGCCGCGCGAGCTTTCGCGGACCGTTCAGCTGCTCGAAGTTCGCAGCGCCATCTTCAACTTTGCAGTCGATTACTTCGCAAAGCATCCAGGCGTCTCGAAAGACTTCACCGTCTCCGCGCCGATCATGGAGGAATTCGTTCAATACGCCAGTTCCAAGGAGGTCGCCAGCGTGAGCGAGATCCGGAAGGCGCTCGGGAGCCAGCTCGACCGCGACTATCTCGAGCGCGCACTCCGCGCCGAGATCGTTGCCGCGAAATTCGGGTATGACGCCTCCTATCCGATCCGGCTCCAGGGCGATGATCAGGTCGCAAGGGCGCTAGAGCTCTTCCCCGCGGCGGAGAAGCTGGCCTCGCAGTCCATCGATATTCATTCGGCGCGGACGGCGAAAGGTCCCGACAAGGCTGTCGAAAAGACGTCAGCCAACGATCCGAAATCGCAAAAGTAGTATCGATCCTTCTCTGCCCATCTCAGGCGCGAAGAGCTCAGCAACTCTTCGCGCCTTTTCCGTTTCATTGACACTGCCGGAAGCGGATGCTACCTTTTCGGCGTTTTTCAGCTAGGAGATTTTCTGAATGTCTAATCTGGGTCGGAAGTACGCCTGCTATAGCTGTCATACGAAATTTTACGACCTCGGAAAGCCGACTCCTCTCTGCCCGAAATGCGGAGCAGATCAGCGCGATGCCGAAGACGCACCGTCGGTGACGAGTCATCGCGGACGGCGGGTTGTCGCCGAGCCGGTGGAAGAAGAGGAGATCGAACGAGCACCGGAAGCAGCCCCTGGCACCGAGGAAGAGGAGTTCGTGCCCGAGGTCGAGAAGGAAGCGGAAGAGGAAGGGGAAGAAGAGGATTACTAGAGCACTGCGCGAGGGCGCGATGCGCCCTGGCGCGATTCAGGGAACCTAGAGGCAGTTTACTGGGAGAATCGGATGCAGAGATCGGTAGCACTTCTCGGATGTCTGGCCGCACTCGTCGTCGGCGTGATCTTGTTCTTTGTGTATGGCGTCGGCGTGAACAACGACCTCGTCAAGCTCGACGAGGCTGTGAACTCGCAATGGTCGAACGTCGAGAACGTCTATCAGCGACGATTCGACCTCATTCCCAATCTCGTCCGCACGGTACAGGGAGCCGCGAACTTCGAGAAGTCGACCCTCGAGGCGGTGGTCAACGCCCGTGCCCGTGTCGGGCAGGTCGCATCGAGCGGTCCGGGCGCTCCCGGCTCGGCCGGCTCGGCCGGGGCTCCTGCCGATCCGGCGAAGTTCCAGCAGTTTCAGCAGGCGCAGGATCAACTCAGCGGGGCTCTTTCACGTCTGCTCGTCGTCGTGGAAAGGTATCCTGACCTGAAGTCCAATCAGAACTTTCTGGAGCTCCAGTCCGAGCTCGAGGGAACCGAGAACCGCATCGCCGTCGAGCGTCGCCGTTACAACGAGACGGCACAGACCTTCAACTCTGCTGTCCGGCAGTTTCCAGCCAGCATCGTCGCCGGTATGCGCGGCTTCAAGCAGAAGGAGTACTTCAAGGCCGTGGCAGGATCCGAAGCGCCGCCGCCGGTGAACTTCGACTTCGGTACGGGAACGACGCAGCCGAAGAGCTAAGTGTCTTCGGCAGACCGGAGGGGTTTGTCATCCTGAGCGATTGACCGCGGAGCGCGGCGTCTGAGTGAAAGAAACCAGGGTGTCATCCCGAGCGTCGAGCGAGGGATCTGGGAGGGGGCCTTGCGGTGTGGAGTCTTGGAGCTCTCTTACGATTGTGCGAGGC
>DASZZV010000173.1:0-5336 GCA_035544835.1 Thermoanaerobaculia bacterium | reverse complement strand
CGATCCACTGCGCAGTTTTCGGCGTCAGGGTGCTGGGGATGAAGATCGGATCCGAAGTCGTGTTGTCGAGCTTTGAGGCGTAGGCGAAGAAGCTCCCGTTGGCGGTGATCCTGGCGCTGAAGACCGGCAGCGAGCCTGCTCCGGCGACACTGTTCACGGCGTTCTTCTGCACGACGCCATGCGATGGGACCGTGACCGGAACCGGGTTTCCGCGAACGACTCCCTCGGCATCGCGGATCGTGATCGTGGCATCGATGGAGCCAGACGTCAGGTTGAGAACGCCGACGTTGGAGCGGTTCGCGGGATCGCCGCCTAGTCCTTCAAGGAACGCTTCGCCCTGCGATCCAATGATCGAGATGGCCGGGATGTATTGACCGAACGTTCCCTTGACTCCGGCATCGTTAAAGGTGCGTGACGTCACCAGCGGAGTCGTATTGCCGCTTGCGACCTCGACGACAATCGCGCCGGAGGTGTCCATGATTGCGCCGAGGGCATCGCCCAGAACATCCTTAAAAGCGACCGATCGGTTGGCGGGAATGGTGACGAAGGCCGTCTCCTCAGCGCCGCCGAATGAGCCGGTCGGAACGTAACGGAGCCTGACCACGATCTCGGAAGATCCCGGATTGGTGAGCCACATCGAGGTGCGGAAGAACGAGCCAGCCGCGCCCTGAGCGCGGGCCTGACCGGGCAGGATGAGCTGGGCGCTGTAAGTCGTAGCGGCTGCACCAACGGTGATCTCCCGCGAGATGACGCTGGTGCCTGCAGCGTTGGTCACCGTCAGGGTGACCACCTTCAAGCCGGCAGCCGTGTACGTATGAGTGGGATTTTTCTCGGTCGAGGTTGAGCCGTCGCCGAAGTTCCAGAGCCAACTGGTCGGCTCGTTTGACGAGGTGTCGGTGAAGGACACCGGAGTGCCGACGAGGGGCGCGCGTGGAGTGAAGGTGAACGAGGCTACGGGCTGCACGGCTACCTGGACACAGGCGGTCGGAAGCTTGACGTTGGTAATCGAGATCGTATCCAGGAAGAAGCCTTCGAAAGCGAGACCGGGGTCGGTCGTCATCCGCCACCGGATCTTGACTGTCTTGCCGGCGAACGCGGCCAACGAGGAAGTGTAGAGAGTCCAGTCGGTTCTGGTCAGATTCTTTTCCGGACCGGTGAAGGCCCCATGAGTAGAAAGGTACTTGCAGGCATTCACCGGAGGACTGGTCGTCTGTGCGAGCGTGCTCGGGTACCCGACAGAGGGCGGCAGATCGATCCATGTGGTCCCGCCGTCACTGGATACTTCGACGATGACACCGTCCCACTGGAACTCGAAGTTGAAGCGAGCAAAGTAGGAGAGCTGTGCGTTGGCGTCCAGGGTCAGAGACGGCGTGATAGCTGACGCGCAGGTGTCGCCGGGGTAAACGGCGTTGTCGCCGGCGCTGTGATAGGAGCGGGGACCGTCGTGTGCGTCCTTCGAAGTCACCTGCCATGGTGCTTCAGCGGATAGATAGGCATTCGTGTCGCCGGCATCGTCGGTCCACGTGCCGGTATTGCCCGGCGAACCAAAGGCGGTTGCGAAGGCGCGGAGAACGTTTTTCTCCTCATTGCCCCCATTCGGGCCGGCAGCTCCGCTGACACTGTCCTCAGCTCGAACGATGTAGTAGTAGGTGACGCCACCGACGACACTGATGTCGCTGAAGGTGTTACCGGTAACGGACGCGTAAGGCGTCCCGGAAGGAATGAAGTCGGGAGCGTTGGAGCGATAAATGTTGTAACGAATCGTCTGTCCGAGAATGCAGTTCGACTTCGCCGTCGCCCACTGAAGAAGGATGCGGCAGTTTGGTGAGTCGGAGGTCGCCGTGGCGATGCCGGAGAAAGCCGGTACGAGATCGCAAAGACCGGTGGAGGTCACGGTCACACAATTCGAGAGCGGACCTTCGCCGCAATCATCGGCTCCGCGCAGCTTGTAGGAGTAGGTCACGCCGCCCTGGGCGCGAGAATCTGTAAAGATGCTGCCCACGGAGCGTCCGATGTACTGGAAGTCGCCGCTGGGCGCCGAGCAGGTGCCGTTGGCGCGGTAGACCTGAGTCGTATTCGAACCTGATGCGGGAGTGAACGCGAGGTCGACTCCCATCCGGCTGTTGCTGTTGGCGGCAACACTCTGCGGGGGCGCTGCAACGGCGCTGTTGCAGGCAGCCGCAGAAACTGCCAGCGCGTAACCCTGGCGATCGGTCAGGCCCCTGCCACTACCCGGTACGTTCGTGCCCGCCACCCGAATCGAGTAGATGCCATCGAGTGGAGCGGTGAAACGAACCTGCTCAACGTTGTTGGTGTGATCGGCGTTGGTGTCGGCCTGCGATTCTCCTATCGCCGACAGGGCGTTGCCGACGAACGTTCCGGCCGAGGTGATCACGGTGAGGTCGAGATCATTGACGAGGGAGGAGGCGGCGCCGAGGGTTCCTTCAGGATCGTTCCACACGAGCGTGGCGCGGAATTCCTGACCGGCGTGTACCGACACCGAGTAGCTGTTACTGTCGCCGGTCTTCAATCCCTGGATGTTGGGAACTCCCCAGATACGGAGCTTTCTGGCGTCGCCCGGGAAAAAGAGATTGTTGTCGAGAAAAATGCGTCCCCAACCAAAGGTCAAGCCGCCGAAAATTCCGCTGGCCGGAAGGGCCAGCGTGCCATTCAGGAGCACAGCCTTGACCAGGGCCGAGCTCACGTTCATGGCGTCTGCGGCATTCTTCGACCCGGTCGGATAGAACCCGTCCGCGAAATACTGTCGGAGCAGCACCGCTCCTCCGGCCACGGTCGGACAAGACATCGAGGTTCCTGATAATGACTTAATACCGCAATTGTTGTCGCCCTCGATCGCGTCACCGGAAGTGGAAACGATGTTGCTGCCAGGTGCAGTAATGTCCGGCTTGATACGGCCGTCGGCGGTAGGCCCGCGGCTGGAGAACGAAGCGACGCTGGTGCTGTTTCCGTTCCCTAAAGCGCCGACGGTTACGACGTCCTTGGAGACGCCGGGCGATCCGATGGTCATGGTGCCGGGTCCGTCATTTCCGGCCGAGAAGAAGATCGCCATCTCCTCGTGGTCGAAGAGAAAACGGTCGGCATCCTGATCGTCCGAAGAGTACGTTCCGGCAGTGGTGCCGCCGTAAGAGTTCGAATGGATGCGTGCGCCACCCAGTCGTGCCTGCTCGTACATCGACGGTGAATCCTGCAAACCACTCAAGCACCCCGAGGAAGCGCCAACGTCCTGAAATAGAATCTGCGCGTTAGGAGCCATGCCGTCGCCGATATCGACCCCGGGATTGTCGGGTGAGGATGGATTCAGACTGTTGTCTGCGGCTACGGTTCCCGTTGTATGGGTCCCGTGAAAACCGGTTGGCGAGTCGGTGCAGCTGGCGTTGGTGTCGTACGCGTCGGCACCCGGCTGCACCCAGTAACCAATCACCTTTTGGGTAGGGAAGAGAGGACCGATATTGGGATAAGTCGTGTTCGTTCCCAGCGTGACTGCCTGGACGCCGTTGAGGTTGCTGAAGAAGCACATGTCGGAATCGAGTCCGGAGTCCGCCACGGTGGCAATCTGCCCCGTTCCGGTAATGTGATGCGCGAAGATCGTTCTGCCGGCCTCTCCGGCGAGATTCCCCTGGATGGGACCCGATGAGTTCATGTTGTGAAGTCGGGGCTCGTAGTACGGCTCGATCCAGCGCACCCCTTCGATTTGCGCCGCCTCCTGAATGAAAGCATCCTGGATTTGATAGGGGACGGAGATCCGCTGCCGCGGCGCGGCCGCGTCGTCGCGTTTCAGTGTCCTTACGATCTGCGGAAACTTTGACGCCAGCGCGGCATAGACATCATCGAGAGAAACGCCTGGAAAGACATGGAGGACCACCTCTCCAGGCATCTCCTTCGATCCCGGCCACAGCTTCGGGGAAATCTTGTAGCCTGGCTCGAAGTCGCCGACCCAGCGGATGAAGGATTGTCCTGCAATCAGTCTCCTGGTGGACGAATTGAGACGCACCTGGAAAGCGTTGTCGGGAAGATAGCCGAGAAACTCGACACCGAGTCTTTCCAGTTCGCCCCTGGCGCGCTGCTGCCCCGGCTGGAACTGGATGATCGCGTATGCAACGCTTGAGCTCGTGCTCTTTGCATCGATCTTCAGCAGCGGCCTGCGACCGAGGCCGACCGATTCGAAGTCGAGCCGTTCTCCGGTGGGATCGAAGATGCCCGCCTGCAGATACAACTTCGAGCCATCATGCGAGCCGGCCAGCACCTCGTTGGCGCTCGGTCCATGCGGCGCTACTGTCTTGAGCCGGGCCTCGGCAGCCGAAGCAGCTGTTGCACTTAGAGCCAGCAGAACGAAAGCGTTGAGGAAATGCTTCATCGTGGACCTCAGTGAGAGAATTTAGAGACGTCACAGCCTACCTTGTCCTCGAGTAAAGAGGGAGGTGCTGTCTGCCATGTGACCGTCGCAACACGGTCGCCGAAAAAGATATTCGCAGGAAAGACGGCAGGCGAAGTCGTGCTGCCTCGGTTATAATTTCTGTGCAGTCCAAATTAATCCCAGGAGATTCTTCATGAGTAAAATCGCTAAATCGCTGTTTGTATGTGCGGCCGCATGGTTCGCGTTCGCTGTTCCATCGTTTGCGGCCGAGGGCCATATGCGTGAGGGTCAGTGGGAAATCACGACCAGGGTCGAGATGCCCGGTCTTCCCGTATCGATTCCTCCGATCACGATCACGAAGTGCCTCACGAAAGAAGATGTCAACGACCCGGACAAGACCGTGCCGAAGGGCGGCGGTAAGAACGATGCCTGCAAGGTCAGCGACTATAAGGTCGTAGGGAACAAGATCAGCTGGACCTTGAAATGCGACGAAAAGTCCGGGGGGATGACCGGCTCTGGCGAGATGACGGTGAAGGGCGACTCCTACGACGGCTCGATGAAGATGACCATGCAGGGCCAGGACATGAGCATGACGTTCAGCGGCAAGCGGACGGGTGACTGCAAGTAAGCCAGGCCGGATTGACTTCTCTTTTTGTAGCGGGGACGACCGATGGGTGCGGACGCGCCGGCCGGGGTTCTTCGCGTTGCAACACGCCGCAGCGCGCGAAGGCGGGCGGCAGATTGCGGCGATCGATTGTCGCCCGCCTTCGCGGGCTAAAGAAGAATATTTTTCTCTTCCCGCGTCACCGGGCTCACGCCCGGTGCGCACCGGGCGGAGCCCGGAGTGTGAGGCCCGGAGGGCCGCGGAGCTGGTAGCCAGTGGTGAGCGAAGCGAACCACTGGAAGACGTCACGAATCAATCATTTGCTTGAAGTTTCACCGAGCCCCGGCAGGGGCGAAA
>DASZZV010000172.1:0-21784 GCA_035544835.1 Thermoanaerobaculia bacterium | reverse complement strand
TGGATGGCTTCGCGTCCGGAAGAGCTGGCCTCGCTCTTCTCCCCGCGTGAAGTATTCGAGGCAGCGTTCGGAAAAGAAGACGGAGGGAAGCTCGCCGGCGGCTGGTGCGATGCGCTGGTGGAGACCAGTTCGATGGACGGTGTGGTGCGCTACGATCTTGCCGTCGACCCGTCGGCCACGTTTCTGGGCGTGCCTTTGTCGGAGAAGTGATTCTGCGGAGAGTTACAGTCGAGAACGGCTTCGGTCGGCCATCGTCGCCGAGAAGAGTGAGACCAGAAAGGGGACGGTGAAGGTCAGGGCGATTCTCAGAAGCCCGAGCAGGGGAATGCTCTGGCCGTGCGCCAGACGCCACAGCAGAGGCGTCTGATTGATGAGGGCCAGGATCGGCCCCACTATCAGTGCGGTTCTCAAGGCGCGCTTCACGTTGTTCGACATCGCCCGAGCTTTTTAGCACGCCGCGGTTGGGGAGACGAGAGTCCGGAGTGAGAGCTTCGACACCGTGTGGTGCGCGCGCCCTCGCGCGCCTCAGGTGTTTATTCAATTGGGCGCTCCCAGCGAACTCATGGGAAGGGCGGCCGCTCCACACCATGGCGTAGCAGACCCACTTACGGCATTCCGATTGAACTACCTTCGGCAGAGGTCGATGGACTCTGCACATGAACACGAATTCGCAAACTCTGCGCAGGTTGCCTCTTCCCTCTGCGCCCGTCGCCGGTATCATGCCTCGCCGGGGGTATTCATGTTTCTTCGTCGTCTTCTTGCGCCAGCGTTCTTCCTTCTCGCTTCCGTTCAGGCAGGGGCCGCTATCGATCCGGTTTTGTTTCAGGATCTGAACTGGAGATTGCTCGGCCCGTTCCGAGGGGGACGCGTTCTCGCCGTGAGCGGTGTGCCGAAGGAACCGCTGCATTTCTATTTCGGCAGCGTGAATGGCGGAGTGTGGGAGACGGTCGACGCCGGGCGCACCTGGCGTCCCATCTTCGACTCTCAACCGATCGGCTCCATCGGAGCGCTGGCGGTTGCGCCGTCGGCACCTAGGACGATCTACGTTGGCAGCGGCGAAGCGGATATGCGGTCTGATATTTCGCAAGGGAACGGCGTTTACAAAACCACCGACGGCGGTGCGACCTGGCGCAATGTCGGGCTGGCCGACTCGCAGCAGATCGGCCGGGTAGTGGTGCATCCGGAGAATCCGGACGTCGTCTATGTCGCTGCGCTCGGTCATCCCTACGGACCGAATGCCGAACGGGGATTGTTCCGTTCCGTCGATGGCGGGAAGAGTTGGAAGAGAGTGCTGGGGCAGAATGAAAACGTCGGAGCGATCGACGTGGCCTTCGAGCCCGGAAATCCGCGAGTGCTGTATGCCGCGCTCTGGCAGACCCGTCGAACGCCGTGGAGCATTTATCCTCCCTCCAACGGTCCGGGGAGCGGGCTCTATAAGTCATCAGATGGCGGCGACACATGGCGGGAGTTGAAAGGCAACGGATTGCCGGACAAGCCGGGAAGGATTGGTCTGGCCGTGGCGCTGACGAGACCGCAACGCGTCTATGCGCTCATCGATGCCGAGAAAGGCGGGATGTACCGCTCCGACGATGGCGGCGCCAACTGGACACGCACCAGCGACGACATTCGGATCTGGGGCCGAGGCTGGTACTTCGGCGGAGTCACCGTCGAGCCGCGAAACGCCGATGTCGTTTACTCGTGCAATACCAATCTTCATCGCTCCGAGGATGGCGGCAAGACCTTTGTTCCGGTCAAAGGCGATCAGACCGGAGATGATTACCATGAGCTCTGGATCGACCCTGAGAATCCGGAGCGGCGTATTCTGGGTGTCGATCAGGGAGCTCTGGTCTCCCTGAATGGCGGGAGTACCTGGAGCTCCTGGTACAACCAGCCGACCGGTCAGTTCTACCACGTCAGCACCGACAACCGTTTTCCCTACTGGGTCTACGGCGCGCAGCAGGATTCGGGCGCGGCCGGCATTCCCAGCCGTACCGGCACCTACGACGGCATCAACGCCATGGAGTTCCATGAGGTGACTGCGGGAGGGGAGAGCGACAATATCGCTCCCGATCCGAACGATCCCGACATCATCTATGGAGGTCGCGTCGACAGGCTCGATGTGCGGACGCATCAGGCGAAGTCGATCGATCCGACGCTCGCCTATCCGGGGCTGGATCGCCGCACCTGGACGCTGCCGCTGGCCTTCTCGCGGCGCGACTCCCACGTTCTCTATTTCTCGAATCAACGTTTGTTTCGAACCGACGACGGAGGCCAGCACTGGACGGTGATCAGTCCTGATCTAACTCGCGAGAATCCCGGCGCTCCGCCGAATCTCGATCCGATCACCGCTGATCTCAATCCCCATTCCGGCTCCCGGCTGGGAGTGATCTACGCGCTCGCCCCGTCGCGACTGGCCGACCACGATCTCTGGGTGGGCACGGATGATGGACTGATCTGGCGCACGAAAGACGAAGGCCAGCACTGGGACAACATCACGCCCGCGGGTCTCGGTGCCTGGTCCAAGGTGGGGATCATCGACGTCTCGCACTTCGACCCGGAAACGGCGTATGCGGCCGTCGATCGGCATCGCATCGAAGACACACGGCCGTACATCTACCGCACCCACGACGGCGGAAAGAGCTGGAAGATGGTGTCGTCGGGGATCCCTGAAGGAAGTTTTGTGAACGCCATTCGGGAGGATCCGATTCGAAAGGGTCTGCTTTATGCCGGCACGGAGCGGGGCGTGTATGTCTCCTTCGATGACGGCGATCACTGGCAATCCCTGCAGATGAATCTGCCGGTAACGTCCGTGCGCGATCTGGAAGTCAACGGCGACGATCTGGTGATCGGTACCCATGGACGCGGTTTCTGGGTCATCGACAACGTCACGCCGTTGCGGCAGATGAATGCGACGGTCGCCGGCGCGGGCGTGTGGCTCTTCCAACCGGCCGCGGCGGTGCGTGAACGGCCCGCTGGTTTCACCGGTACGCCTCTACCGAAAGACGAGCCGATGGCTGTGAATCCGCCGTTCGGCGCTTATATCGATTACGTGTTGCAGACGGCGGCGACTGCACCGGTTACGGTCGACATCGTCGACGGCGCCGGGAAGCTGGTGCGTCACTACAGCAGCGCCGAGCCGACGCCGAAAGCTGATCCAACTACGTTGAAGACGGCACCGGAGTGGTTCGTTACGCCATCGACACTGGCGACGTCCCCTGGAATGCATCGCTTCATCTGGCCGCTGCGGTACGCGGCGCTTCCGGCGCTGGCGGGGCCCCGAGGATCATGGGCGGATGGGGTGTGGGCGCCGCCGGGCGAGTACAGGGTCGTGTTGAGGGCCAATGGTCAGGAGCTGACGCAGCCGCTCAGAGTAAGACCCGACCCGCGCCTGACCTTCCCCCTGCCGGCGTACGCGGAGCAGTTTGCCCTTGCTACAGAGGTGACGGCGGCACTCGCCAGTGTCGCGGCAGCACTGGACGAGGCTGACACGTTGAATAAGAAGTTCCTGGAGAGACGGGCCGCAGGCGGAAGTCCCATGTCGTCCGATCTGGAGACGGTTCGAAGGAAAGCGATGGACATCGCCGAAGTCATTTCAGCGACGACTTGGTGGATTCCGCCGAAGCACACGACGAGTTTGCAATTCCTCAACTTTGCTCTGGAGAAACTGCAGAACGCGGTCGATGGCGCCGATGGGCCTCCAACGCGAGACGCTCGCGAGTCGTTCGACAAACTTCGACCGCCTGCAGAGGCGGCGGTACGAGCGTGGAACGCTTTCAAAGAGAACGAGCTGAAGGCGATGAACAGCAGGTTGAAGGGTGGGGGGGAGGCGGAGCTGGTCGTGCCGTAGGGAGGGCGAAAGGCATGAGCCGTGGGTTTCGAGTGCTTGATAAAAAGTCCCGAGCCCCCTTAGGGTGACATATGATTCTCGCCCCACGATTGTGCCGGACACTAAAGGAACATGCCGCCCCTCCGGGGCTCGATATAAATACGAGGGCAAGCCAACCCACGGCTAACGCCGTGGGCTAACGAGATTCCTCCGCTACGCGGCTGACGGGGCCTTGCGGCCAGAAACAAGTGCAGGATGACGCCGCGACATACGCCGTTCCGATTTGACCTTCGCACCGTTTGAGCCCATGCTCAAAGCGGTTGAGTTCACCGCCCGACCCGACCAGGAGGCGCTCATGAGAAGTATCACCTTGCCCCTCTCTCTTGCCTTTATGCTGCTTTCCGGGCCGTTGTTCGCCGGCCCCGTGCCGTCGAAAACTGTCTCGAATCAGGATTTGCTGGCTCGGGACGCGGATCTGGCGACGGTTCGTGGCATCGTCGAGAGCGACCAGGTTGCTCGCGCGCTGGCGGAGCACGGCTTGACGAGAAGCGAGATTGAGAGCCGTCTTGCTCAGCTGTCCGCCCGGGATCTTCTGCAGCTGGCCCAGAACCTCGACCAGATTCAAGAGGCTGGAATCAGTCGCGGCGGTTGGATCTGGATGGGCATCGCCAGCGTCGCTCCGTTTATCATTGTGGCCCTTGCACATTCGATCGGACCGTAAGCGCAAACCCACCCCTGACGCCGTTGTCGTCCCGTTCGGCGTAGGGACGCGCAGCTGCGCGTCCGGTACCTGCGGGACACGACGCAGCGCGTACTTCTCTCGGGGTGCCGGACGGGCAGCTGCCCGTCCCTACGCTTTCGTTAGAAATGCGCCCTAGCTCGTCGTCGGCACGTACCACTCCTTCCACCACGCCGACATCCGCTCGGCGAAATCGCGAGGCCGTTCCGTGTAGATCCGCCGTCCGACCGATAAAGCGTTCTCTTCCAGCGATTGGCGCACCGCGGTAAGGGCTGCCGTCAAGCGCTCATCGGGCGTCTGCGCCGCAACGAACCCTTCCAGCAGCGTTAGATCGTGATGGTCGCCTAACCCTTTGGCGAGGTCATCGAGAATTGTCCGCTGCGCTTTCATCGGTTCTTCCCAGATGTTTCGGAAAAGCTGCGACTGATACCAGGAATCCTTGGCTTGTTTGCGCCACTCGTGAAAGTTCAGGGCCGTACCATCACCCGCAGCGTTCCGAAAGGCCCTTCGCGAGCGCCTATATGTCGACTCGACCGCGGGTGCGATGTCACTCCAGGTGATTCCCGAAAGCGGCCAGGCATCGATGCGAAGGATCGCGTCCTGGCAGTCCAGCGCGATCTGCGACATCCGCTCTTCAACATCGTTTGCCGAGCTCGCTTCCTGATTCCGCGTGAGCTCGCCTTCGAGCTTCTCGAAAGACTCGGCGCAGGCCTCAGAGGTAATCTCGTCGCGCCACTTCCGCACACTCTCGAGCAAAGCCTCGGCATCGCGGAACGCTGAAAGCGAGCGACCCTCCTCGCGGAACCAGCCGTTCTCGAGGTCGTACAGAACGCCGAGCGGGACACGAACGACTCGTGCTACCGATCGAGCCTCCTTGAAGCGCTTTCGGGCGTCGTGAATGCGGTCGTGAAGAGAAGCCGACTCATCGCCGAGACATGTGATGGCTTCTTCGAGCCGTTCGATCGCAACGCGCCGGATGCCGGTCTGGAGTTCCTCTCCTTCCTGAATCTCGAATGACATCGTGTTTGCCTTCTGCGGGAGGATTGTGTCGCGTGGAGGGAAGGGCTTGCAATGCCTCTATGCCACGGCGCATGTACGTGGCCGGACATTCCGATGTCCGGTGGGCCGTCAGGCAAATGCCGGTAGCGGCGGACGTTTTGCGCAAGCACGGCGGACATCGGAACGGAATGTCCGGCCATCTCGTCGTTCTCTGACCCTGTGTGTGGACCGTCGAGGCCGACTTCTCTGTGAATCGTCAAAGGAACGCCGCGGCTCGACGCCGCGGCACACAGGCAAGAGTGCCTGTGCTACACAAAAAGCACCTCCGGAAGGACCGTTAGAACCGCAGCCCCAGTCCCGCTGAAATGATCAGCGGGTTGATTTTCACGTCACTTCGGGTCGAATCGGAACCGGCGAAACTGACACGAACGCCGGAGCGCAGCGGAACGTATTTCGCGTCGACATTGAGCGCCAGGTTCTTGTTGAGCTCGAAATTGAATCCGACATTTCCAGCGTATCCGTAGTCGTTCTTGAAGTCGATCTGATGGATATTGACGTTGTCGAGATCACCGACGTCTTTGACCTGGTCGAAAGTCACGTAGGCGACGCCGGCGCCGATATAGGGATCGAAACTGGCAGCGCCGAGGTGAAGCTGGAGTACACCGGTGAAGGGAATCATTCGTAGTTTCGAGCGGGTTCCAGAGGCCGGATCCAGGACACTGACGAAGCGTGCGTCGGGCTCGACGACTGAAGCGCCAAACTCGGCTGAGAGATGTGGCGAGACGAATACATTGAGCGCCAGACCGTACCCGACCTTCGAATCGAAAGCCACGCGGATATCCTCGGTGCGATCGCTGCCGCTGGGATTTACCCAGGCAGCGCGGCCGATGAGATCGAAGGCGTGGTCGGCGGCACGAGCCGGAACCGAAGCCAGAAGAAGGAAGCTGCAGGCGAGTGCCAATCTTTGAAATTTCATAAACGTCTGAATCTCCTTGGTGTTTTTGCTGCCTGCTCGTCCAGCCCGCATGATGGGTGGATCAGGCGGGCACCGCGAGGGCGCAGAGTTCCGTAGATGCGACATCGTTGCCATCAACATGTTCGCCCCCTCAGCTTTCTCTGATGAGAAGATAGTGAGAATGAATACGGAGTGTCTTTGTCGGAGGGAAGCTCGTGATCGATGAGCTCGGGTATCGGACCCGCAAGCGCTCTGTCTGCGTCATTGGAGCGGCCGTTGCTCTCACCATTGCATCAGTACAGGCGCATGACTTCTGGATCGACCCATCGGATTTTCGTCCCACACCTGGAACCACGGTGACGCTGCGTCTGCTGGTCGGTCAGAACTTCGAGGGCGATCCTGTACCGCGAGATCCCGCTCAGATCGTCAAGTTCTTTACGGTCAGCAAGGGAGTGGAGGAGCCTGTTTCCGGTGTGACGGGGCGCGATCCAGCTGGATTCGCAACGCCCAGAGTGGCCGGACTGATGGTGGTCGGCTATCGCAGCAATCCTCATCCGATCGAGCTGCAGGCTCAGAAATTCGAAGACTACCTGGTGCTGGAAGGACTGGAGCGTATCGTCGCAATTCGTGGCGCCCGAGGGGAGCACGGAAAGAACGGGAAGGAGCAATTCTCGCGTTGCGCGAAAGCGCTGCTCGCGGTCGGTAACTCCGCACAGGGAGATTTTCAGAAGCCGATCGGTCTCACGCTCGAGTTGATCCCCGAGAAGAATCCTTATCTCTTGAAGCGGAACGGGACGCTTCCTCTGAAACTCCTTTACAACGGAGCTGGGCTCGGAGGTGCTCTGGTGGTGGCAAGGAATCGCGCCCGTCCTGAGCAAAAAATCACTGCTCGAACGGACAAGGGCGGCCGGGCCACGCTGCTCCTCTACAAGGAGGGAGACTGGATGATCAAGGCCGTGCACATGATCCCCGCGCCGGCAGGCTCCGGCGCCGATTGGGAGAGTCTCTGGGCCTCGCTGACCTTCGAGACCGGAGCGAAACCGAGGCCGGACTCACTGACGGGCCTCGAATATGTATTCGTCGACACGAGCCCGGCCGACCGCCCGATCATCGAGAACGCGATCGCCCGGACCCTGCCGCGGATCCATCTCGTCCAGCACGCCGACGAGGCCGAGTTGGTCGTACGTTACTCGCCGGCCAGGGGATCGGGAACGGGTGCCGGTCAGATCATCAAGGCAGACCGCAATGGTGGCCCGCTGACGGCGAAGACATATGCGGCGCCGGCAGGGAAGGATTCGCCATCAGGGTTTGCAACCTGGTTCATCAGCGCCTACACCAAAGACAACTCCTGAGAGAACCTGCGGATATATCGGAGTGGCGACATCCTGTCGCCTGGCCCGGCGGCAGAGATGCCGCCACTCCGATTGGCGCGCGCCGGATTACTTTTTTGCGGGCGCCGTCGTGGCCTTGGTCGTCGTGCTGGTCGTCGTGGTGCTGGTTGCGGTGATCGCCGGCGCTGGTGCCGATGTGCTGGTCACGCTGGTGTCGGAAGTCGTCGACACGGCGGTCGTCGACTCCGTGGAGGTTGACGGCGTGCTCTCGGTGGTCGTCACCGCCGTCGTCGACGCCTGCTCGTCTTCATGGTGGCAGGCCATCGGCAGGATAGCGAGAGTCAGGATTCCGAGGATCGAAGAGATTTTTTTCATGGTTTGTTTCTCCTTTTTAGCCAGCCACCTGATTGTCAGGCCGGTACGAGAATGATCGGTTCGACGGTCGGAAGAGTCTTGACCCTGATGTGGGAGAATTCTGGGAAAGTTCTGGAATGAGACTTCAGTTCGGCGACTGCACATTTGACTCGGAGGCACGAACCCTCCGACGCCTCGGCGCCGATGTGCGTCTCTCCGGAAAAGCCTTTCAGCTCCTCGAAACGCTCCTGCAGGCCCGGCCGAAAGTACTATCGAAAGAGGAGCTCTTTTCCCGAATTTGGCCCGACACCTTTGTTTCGGAAGCCAACCTCGCCGGGCTCGTCAAGGAAGTGAGGGCCGCGATCGGCGACGCGGCGCGCGCGCCCCGCTACATTCGGACCGCCCACCGCTTCGGCTACGCCTTCAGCGGCGAGGTCGCCGAGCTGGCGGGCGAGCGGAAGCGCCTCGACTCGGTCGCGGTTCTTCCCTTCACGAATCTGTCGGGAAATCCCGATTACGACTTCCTTGTGGAAGGCGCCGCCGAGAGTCTGATCAACACCCTGGCCGCCGTTGATGGATTGCGCGTAACTCCGCGCTCGACGTCGTTTCGTTACCGTGGGCGCGAAGGTGAGTTGTCGATTCTGCGGAGCGAGCTCAATGTCAGCGCCATCATCACTGGCCGCCTGAGACTGGCTGGAGAGCGCGTCAATTTGCAGGTCGAGGTCATCGACATCGCTCGGGACACGCAGTTGTGGGGACGTCAATTCGATGGAGCGGCATCGAGGGTGCTCGAACTAAACGACGACGTCGGGAGAGAAGTTACCGTGGCGTTGGGGAGGTCCGCACCGCCTGCCGCACCGCACTCCAGAGCGCGGTATGCAGCGAACAACGAGGCCTATCAACTCTATCTGAAGGGTCGCCACCACTGGAACCGGCGGACGCTTGAAGGTATTGAGCGTGGCATCTTCTACTTCCAGAGTGCGATCGACGCCGACGCCGGATTCGCGCCCGCATACTCGGGTCTGGCCGACTCCTACATCGCTCTGGCCAGCCGGGATCTCTTTCCACCCGCTCAGCTCTTTCCGAAGGCCGAGACGGCAGCGAACAAAGCGCTGGAGATCGACGCTGAACTGCCCGAGGCGCATGCCTCCATCGCCGCGATCAATGATGTCTTTCACTGGAACTGGCCGGCAGCACGAGGCGCCTTTGAGACCGCGCTGAGGTTGAATCCGAGCTACGTGACGGCGCGGGCCTGGTATGCGCAGGCTCTCGGCAATCGCGGTGAGTTCGAGCCTGCGCAGCAGCAGTTCGCCATCGCCCTGGAAAATGATCCGCTCTCAGTCATGCTCAACACCAGTATCGGCTCCGTACATTATCTGGCCGGTAAAAACGATCAAGCTGTCACGTACCTTCTTCGAGCCCTCGAGATCAATCCACATCACGAGCCGGCTCATTTCATTCTCGGGCTGGTGCATCAGGAGGAGGCGCGAACGGCCGAGGCGGCCAGGGAACTGGAACGCTCGTACGCGATCTCGCACGGCGAGCCGCATTCGGTCGCGGCGCTCGGTCACCTCGGCGCGAAGCTGGGCGATCACGCCGAAGCGGGCAAGCGGATCATCGAGCTCACCGAGCTAGCCTCCACGCGTCATGTTTCCCCAGTTCACTTCGCGACGATCCTCGCTGGGCTCGGCGATCTCGACGGCGCATTCACCTGGCTCGAGAAAGCAGTAGAGGAGCGATCGGGCTGGCTGACCTATGTGAGAAGGGAACCGCGATTCCGGGAGCTTCGCAAGGACGGGCGGTGGGCGGCGGTGATGAGAGAAATGAGGTGAACGAGCCCTCTCCCGAGGGAGAGGGTGGCCGCCCTCTCCCTCGGGAGAGGGGTTGGTCGCTTACAGTTTTCGCAATTCAACATTCACGATTCAGCTTCTGCATTCACTCTTCACTCGCCATTCATCAGCGCCAGTCGCTTCCGCGCTCCCGGATGTGCCGCGTCGAACCGTAGTGCTTCCTCGAGATTTGCTTTCGCGGATACCAGGTCGCCTCGCCGGGCAGCGAGGTCGGCTTTCATGACCAGGGCGTCGGGGAGATAGGGTATCTGCTCGAGAGCGGCATCGAGCTCGTGCCGCGTTCCTTCCAGGTCGCCTCGTTTGGCGTCGAGCTGCGCCAGCAGGATGTGCGGGCGCACCAGTGTGGCCGTGTCAGGATTCGTGGCCAGCTTCCGCAAAGCTGCCTCTCCGCGCGGATCTCCGAATGACCCGAGCACCAGCGCCGCCATCTGCCGGACCTGCAATGAGGAATCGTTCAGAAAGGGAACGATCGCGTCGGCGAGCGACTCGGCCCTGGCATAGCCTAACGCTTCGATGAAGCGGGTACGAATGAGCGGATCGGGGTCGTGAAGGCGTGTGGAGAGAAAAGTGGCACCTGCTGATGGAAAGCGCTGGCTGAGAAGAAGAGCGGCTGCCCCGCGGAGGATGGGCGCCTCGGTGCGGTCGGCAATGGTCTGCTCGAGAAAGGGCTCGCTGGATTCGCGCGTTTTCTCATCGATGGCGCTGGCGAGACGGTCGCGCCTGTCCTGCCGTCGTGATCCCGGCCACCATTTCTCGATGGCCTGCGCCATTTCTGCCGGCGTCGCTTTGGTATGGCAGTGATTGCAGGCATTGGGCACGCCGTGAGTTGAGGTATTACTCGGATTGGGGATATCGATGGTGTGGTCGGCGAACTCATCGAGGACGCCGGGAATGATCCGCGGCATGTGGCAGGAGACACAGCTGCGAGCGATGGGGTCTTTGTGATGGGAATGCGCTTCGCCCTGAGCCGCTACGGCGCCATGGCATCGAAGGCACGAGGCATCGGCATTTGCCGTCAGGGTCGCGACTTTCGAGATCTTGATCTCGTTCGCGACGTGCTCTTCGTGAGGCGCGGTATGGCAGGTGATGCAAGTAGCGCCGCCGAACCGATAGCAACGGGATTCGAGCAGGGCCTGGTATTCGAAGCTGGAGCTGCTGGGACGCCCGTCGGCGAAAAACTCACCGGATCGATCCAGGGCGTCGACGATGACCA
Organism: Thermoanaerobaculia bacterium; assembly: GCA_035544835.1. Classification (GTDB taxonomy): domain Bacteria; phylum Acidobacteriota; class Thermoanaerobaculia; order Gp7-AA8; family Gp7-AA8; genus DASZZV01. The sequence goes on along the minus strand of DASZZV010000172.1, from coordinate 10,517 downwards.
GCGGCAGGTAATAATCGCTGTAGTTGCGGCCGGGAACGAAACGGTGTTTCAGATCGAGCGCAGGGTAGAGAGGCTCACGCGGACCGTGGCATCGAGCACAAACCGACATCTGAAGGTCGCCGGAGAGGTGGTCGGCGCGGACGATATCGCTCTTGGCCTTCGTCTCGGAATGCCGAGCCCCGGGACCGTGACAACTCTCGCAGGCCACTCCGGCATCGACGAATTCGGTGGACCACTCATGCGTCTGCGGGTCGTAGCGGACGTCGAGACCGGTGGTGTGACAGTCGAGGCACTCCTTGTTGGCGGTGCGCCGGAAGTTTGTCCAGAAGTAAGGATGCTCCGATGTCACGACCCCCTGCTTGAGCTCGTTGTAATCGACCCAGGCGCCCTTTCCAGTGACATGAAAATAGACCGGGAGGATCTGCCATCGGCCATCGGGGAACACTGTGACCGTGTCCTGCATCCGCTTGCCTCCGATCAGCCAGCTGATCGGATACTCGTTGAGCTTCCTCTGCCCGTCTCTGGTGCGCATGTATAGCTTCGATCCTCGCGCATACATGGTTGCTTCACTGGAGCGGCCCGAGAATTTTGCGTTGTTGAAATTGCCGACGGCGAGCTCCGGCCCGGCGGGAGACAACGCGCGCGAGTGCCAGTCGCGTTTCCAGGCATCGTACTTTGCCTGATGGCATTCCTCGCATGCCTTGGAACCTGCGTAACGTGTACGGCCCGGCAGCGAGGATGACTCCCATTCTTTGTCCTGCGCGGGCGGCGTTGTTTTGGCGACTGACGTCGAAGGGGAGTGCGACGTCGCAGTCTCTCTCGGGCCACATCCCGCCACAGCGAAGGCGAGGGTGATTACGGTCGCGCCGGCAATCCGGAATCGAACCGCAGGGACGCGCAGCTGCGCGTCCGCTACCCCGTGATTCCTTAGAGAGCTTCCCACCCGATCTACTCGTCCTTCACTCGGAACTTGTCGTGACAGTCGGCGCAGCGTCGTCCGACTACCTTCACCTGGGATTCCAGCGCCTTCATGTCGTTCGTCGCGGCGACCTTCTGCAGCTTTGCCGTCTCGATCTCCAGGTTATTCGCCGCCTGATTGAAAGCGGGAAAGGACTTCCAGATCTCGGGTTTTGCATCGCTGCGGACTTTGTCGGGACCGCTTCCGAGGGGAAAGAGGCGGGGCACGTTCCTGCTGATCTCATGAAGTCCGTCGGCGTGCTTCGCCGCGACGTCGAGCATCCTTACCTCACCTTTGGCGATGAGCGAGAGGGCATTCATGTAGCCGGCCATTACCTTCATCAGGCTCTGCCGATATTTGACGACCGAAGAGGGGCTTGTCTCAGCCGAGCTCATTGATACCGGCAACAGAAACAGAAAAACAAGCAGCGTGGGGATTCGACTGCCTTTCATCGTTTGCCCTCCTGGAGAAATCTTCATCTGCGGCGACGTTCACCTTCCATGGCATTCATTCTGCTGCTGGACGCGGCATGAAGAGAACAACATTCCCGCTACTGATGGCGGCAGTCCTGCTCACTGCCGCGTCCGCTGAAGCTCGACTCCCGCGCCTTTTTCATCGATCACGCCCGCAGCCGAACGAGGTAAATGATCGCGCCCTCGAGATTACGCTCCATCCCGGCGATAAAGGCTCTGCAGTCACTCGCGCTCAGATCCTTCTGGATCGTCTTCACTACTCGAGCGGAGAGATCGATGGCGTATTTGGATCGGGCCTGGCTCGAACCGTTGCCGCCTTCCGTCGCAACCACCAACTCGCCGGAGCGCTGGCGATTGACGCCCCAATGTGGCAACTACTCAATGCCGGTGCTCCTGCCGCGCTCGTACCGTACACGATCACCGATCAGGATGTGGCCGGTCCCTACGTCAAGATTCCTCTTCTCATGAAGAACAAGGTCGTGCTCCCTTACCTCGGATATCAATCGATTGCAGAGGCTTTCGGTGAGCGATTTCATGTGAGACCCGATCTGCTGACCCGCCTGAACGCCGGTCGGACTCTCCTTCGGGCCGGCCAGACGATCCTCGTTCCGAACGTCGGTGATGGTCCGCCGCTGGAGAAGGCCGATTACGTAGTCGTCGACAGATCCGATTTATCGGTGGAGGCCTTCACGTCAGACGACCGGCTCATCCTCCACGACCCGGCGACGATCGGAAGTCGTCACGATCCGCTGCCCGTCGGCACCTGGAAGATTGAGGGGGTGGCGCGGAACCCCGTCTATCATTACAACCCCGATCTCTTCTGGGACGCCGAGCCTGGCGATCAGAAAGCCACCATCGCCGCCGGACCGAATAATCCGGTAGGCCCGGTCTGGATCGATCTGTCGAAGCCACATTACGGAATTCATGGAACTCCCGAGCCCACGACGATCGGCAAGAGCTTCTCACACGGTTGCATCCGTCTCACCAACTGGAGCGCACTGGAACTGTCGCAGATCGTCTCACCGGGGACCAAAGCGATTCTGCAGGAGTGAGCCCGTCTTGATGCATCTTGTGTGGCACAGGCACTCTTGCCTGTGTGTCGGCCGTCGAGGCCGAGCTCCCTGTGAGGTGTCAGAGGAACGTCGCGGCTCGACGCCGCGACGTTCCTCAGGCAAGAGTGCCTGTGCCACACAAAACCCGTAGCAGTCAGCCTTTGAGCAGCTTCGCGATCTCCCCCAGTCGCGGATCGTCTTTCACTGCGCTGATCTGATCGGCGAGCAGAGCCCCGAGGACGCGATAGGCCTCGCGTTCCGGCATTCCTTTGAGCGCAGCGAGGTGCTGTTCGACGATCCCGGCATCTCCCCTTGCGATTGGTCCGGTAAAGGCAGCAGCGCCCTCATGTGAGGCCCAGTTCTCCGCAGCCGATCGGGCCAGATCGAGCAGGTCGCTGCGCCTGACTTCATCGACACCCGATCGAGCGAGAATTCCGGCAGCTCCCCGCAGAAGCGCCGCCACGTAGTTCGAGGCCATGACTGCAGCGGCGTGATAGGCCGGCTTGGCCTTGCCCTCGATCACTGCCAGACGAGCGCCGATCTCTGCCGACATCTCCCGTGCCAGCGAGATACCTTCGTCACTTCCCTCGGCCACGAGCAGGCGATCGCGGAAGCTCACGTTCTCTCCCACGGGAGGCAGCGCCATTAGCGGATGCAGTGAGAAACGAATGGGTGTTCCCTCGAAGATCGCAGAGGTCAGGGAGCCGCTTGGATGAAAAAATGCCACGTCTGGCGACAGCGATCGGGCAACTGTCGCCGCGACCGAAGGAAGCTGATCGTCGCTGACGGCGACGAGTACGGCGCCGGCGGATCGCAGCTCGTCGATCGACGACAGGCGAGAAGTCGCCAGATAGCGCGCGATGCCCGATTGCGATTGAGGGCGCGAGAGCACTCCCGTAATCGCGCCTCCGATGGCCAGCCATGAGTTGCCGAATGCCCAGGCCGCCCTGCCGCCCCCGACAATGGCCAGCTTCCTTACGCGCTCCATCCCGAGCATCATAGTCGCGCTCCCCGTTCCGTATCGTCTCCGAAGCGCACCATATCCGTGGGGCGGGCAGTGCGCGGTGTTTGAGGCCCGGAGGGCCGCAGAGCTGGTAGCCAGTGGTGAGCGAAGCGAACCACTGGAAGACGTCACGAATCAATCATTTGCTTGAAGTTTCACCGAGCCCCGGCTAGGGGCGAAAGCCGCCACCGGATGCTTCGATTGGACGCGCTCTTCTGTCGATCGCTCGCGCCCCTGCCGGGGCTCTACAAGAAAGAATCTTTAGTGATCCCGCGTCCAGTGGTTCGCTTCGCTCACCACTGGCTACCAGCTTACTGGCCCTCCGGGCCGCCCACGAATGGCCAAACTCCAGCGGGGTGCTCTGCCGCCACTGCGAGCCCTGGTCGAGTAAACTGGATGGGGAGATCCTGATGGCGGTTGGGGAGCGAGTAGAGCGGAGCATGAGGATGCGCAGAAGAGCAGCGGTGCGTTTGCTGCTTCTTCTCGCTATCGGCTTCGGCGCCACTTCGGTCTTCGCTAAAGGTCCGCCGCGCTGTCAGGGATCCGACAGTTATGAGTACGGGCTCTGTCGGTATCACGGCGGTAACTTCGAGGACGCGGAACGGGTCTTCCGGCGCTTCCTCGAACATACCGAGCCTTCTCCTCAGGCCATCAGGGCGCGTTACTTTCTGGCGCGGGCGGAGATGAAACAAAGGAAGTGGAGTGAAGCGTCCGCCGAATGGATCAGAATCTTCGAGCTCGATGCCGGGTTTTACCGGGAGTGGAGCTGCGACTTTCTGCTCGGCGAATGTCGCCGCGAGCTGGGTCAGGGATGACGATCACGATCGGCAGGGCAGGGTAGGGCGATGACTCAGACTTCCTTCGAGCTCCGCCGTAAGCTCCTCCAGCTCGAGGCGCTCTACGACATCGGCCGGGCGCTGAACCGGCTTCGACCGGAAGAGGAGTTGCTCGAGGAGTTGATGCATCGCGCGGTCGGTACACTCGACGCGACCTTGGCCTTTGTCTTCTCACTCACCGAGGAGGGCCACCTCGATCATGCGTTCACGATCGGGGTCGGTTCGGTGGGCGCCGCGGACGAGATCCTGCGGCACGAATTGATCAAGCAGGTGGTCGCCACACGCAGCGCGATTTCCACGACCACCCTCCGTTTCCTCGGCGAAGAGGGAGGGCCGATCCTGGTTGCTCCACTGCTGGCCGGCGAACGACTCATCGGTGCTCTCGGGGTGTTGGGAAAAGAGGAGCGAGGCGCGAAAGGCGGAGCGTTTCTGGAGGACGACCTCCGTTTCCTAGAGTCGCTGGCCGCTATCGGTGCGGCCGCAGTCGACAATAGTCGCAACTTCGATCGACTGAACAAGATGCGGGAATCGCTGGAAGACGAGAACCGGTCGCTGCGCGAGCGAATGCTCCGCGAGTACAGCGACCGGCTGATGATCGGAGACTCGCCGAAGATGCAGCGCGTCATCGATCTCGTGGCCCGGGTCGCCGACAGTCACGCCAATGTTCTGATTCGCGGAGAGAGCGGTACGGGCAAGGAGATGGTGGCCCGACTGATCCATGGAAACTCTCCTCGCAAGGATCGGCCATTCGTTGCCATCAACTGCGCGGCGCTTCCAGAGACGCTGCTGGAATCGGAGCTCTTCGGAATCGAGCGCGGCGTGGCCACGGGCGTCGAGGCGCGACCGGGCAAGTTCGAGCTTGCTCAGGGCGGAACGGTCTTTCTCGATGAGATCGGCGACATCCCCATGACTCTTCAGGCCAAGCTTCTGAGGGTGTTGCAGGAGCGCGAGATCGAGAAGCTGGGCGGCCGTCGCAAAATTAAAGTCGATGTCCGGATTCTCGCTGCGACCCATCGCGATCTCGAGAAAATGATCGACACCATGGAGTTCCGTCAGGACCTCTATTACCGGCTACGGGTCGTAGAGATCGTTCTTCCGCCACTCCATGAGCGGAGGGAGGACATCCCGAAACTGGTCCGTTACTTTCTCGATAAATATGGAAAACGCGAGGGACTCGACAATGTTAGGCTGGCCCCCGAAGCACTGCAGAAGATCATGAGATATCCCTTTCCGGGCAACGTGCGGGAACTGGAGAATCTGATCGAGGGGGCCGTGGCCTTGACCGTGGGGCCGATTATCGAGCATGCCGATCTGCATCTGGAGGAAATGACTCCCCCCGCCGGAGGTGCCAGCCTTCAACTGGCTGCAGATTTTCCGCTCCTCCGAGACCTCGAACTGCGCTATGTGGCTCGGGTTCTGACCGAAACGAAGGGAAATATGGCCAAGGCGTCGAGAATTCTGGGGATCGATCGTAAGACGCTGTATCGATGGAAAGATGCTATGCCGCAGAATGTCCCATCTGATGCTAAATGGGACGTTCAGTAGTAAGCTGATGGAAACGCTTCGTTTAATACCTATATCTCAGAGTAAATCCTGTGGACATGTGGCAAAAAGACCCACAGTCACTTTTGCGGAGCAGGGACCTTTCTCTCGGGCAAGTCTATCTTTTTCTGATACTTACGGCATAATTCGCGGCAGTTTGGCGCCCGGCAGCGGCGTTGCTCTAGGTACTCCCCGACAATCAAGTGAGGGAGAACAACATGAGCATTGCCAACGTAAGAACGAAGCTGGAATCCAAGTCCCTGGGTATGGGAGCGGTGCTGCCCACTCTGCTGGGGATGAATGTCGTCGTTCTGTTCGCCCTGGATTTACAGAGCGGCATTCCGCAATGGATCAAGTTGGCAGCGAGCCTGTTCCTGCAGTTTTGAGCCGAGGAATCGAATGACCGAAGCTGTCGAAAGACAGATGGAACTGACTCTCCCGATGATCGAGGATATCGAGATCGCGGTCGTGAAGACTGCCAGCGATCTCGCCCGCGAGCTGGGGATGAGCGGTGACCAGATCGACGAGATCGCCCATGCCGTCGTGGAGGCCTGTATCAATGCCCGCGAGCATGCGTGTTGCGATGACCAGCGCATCTATTTAAGATTCGCTGGTACCTCGTCCGATGAGGGAAAGCCGAAGCTGGAGATCTGGGTGACAGATCATGGCCGAGGGTTTGATCCCGAGACAGCGAAGGCGCACCGGCAACATCGCTCGCCAGGATCGCCGCGGAAGAGAGGGTGGGGATTGCAAATCATGGAAGCGCACATGGACCGCGTCGATATCGAATCGGGACCGAGCGGAACGACCATTCACATGGTCAAATACGGCGAGAGACGAGAGCGATGACCGAAGATCTGAAAGTGGCTGTTCAACGCCGGGGAGATGCAGCCATCCTCTATACGAAGGGCTACATCAACAATCTCGGCGGCGAGGAGATCGCCAATCGCGCCTATGAGCTCATGGACGATGGCGTGCGGATGCTCCTGCTCAACCTCCGGGAGACGAAGATCGTCAACTCCATCGGGATCAGTATCCTGATCGAGGTCATCGAGAAGATGGCCGAGCGCGATGGCAAGATCGCCTTCTGCTGCCTCACTCCGGTCATTCAGAAAACGTTTCAGATCATGGGTCTGGCGCAGTACGCCCAGATCTTTACGGATGAAGAAAACGCGGTAAGAGAGTTGAACCTGACGGCAAGCGCGTAAGAGCTGATTTTCCGTCTTGGAATGAGAAAAAAGAAACGAGCTTGTCATCCTGAGCAAGGGACGACGCTGCGTCGCCGATGAGGGAAAGAAACGAGCTTGTCATCCTGAGCCGCCGCGGCGAAGGATCTCCAGTGGCAGGATCTGAATTCAGATCGCTATATCTTGAGATCCTTCGCTGCGGCTCAGGATGACAAGCTCGGTAAAGCCGCGTAAATACTGAAAGTTTCTTAGAAGCCGCAGCGAAGGATCTCCAGTGGCAGGATCTGAATTCAGATTGTTCCTATCTTGAGATCCTTCGCTGCGGCTCAGGATGACAACATTCCCAAGCCCTGCTGGCGATCTCGATACGAACCATCATGGAAACGACCACCTACCAACTCGACCGCCTCTCCGAGTTCCTCCGTCAGATCCAGACGCTGGAGCGCACAGGTACCCGCGGTGCAGTCGGCAGTCCGCGCACGATTCTCGAGGGGTTGCAGCTCATCAGCGGGTGCATGCGCGGCGCGCTCTACCTGCGCGAAGGGAAAGAAGAAATCTCGCGGCTGGCCATCAAGAGCGATTCCTTCGAAGCGCCGGCCGAGCTGATCTCCCCTTCGGAGGAGCTGGACGGAGAGGCTGCCGGATCGCTGGAAGGTTTCTCGCCGCGCCCCTGGCTGGCCGTACCGCTCACGTTCGGACGCGAGATTCAGGGCTGGGTCATCCTGGCGTCTCCCGCGGTGGGCTCAACGACGGACGATCGCGAGGCTGTCCGAATCGCCGCCTCTTACGCCGGCTCTGTTGTCGCCATTCATCGCATCTCCTCGGAAGTCAAAGAGAGCGAGTTTGGACTTCGCTATCGAATTTGGGAACTGGAGTCGCTCTACGACATCGGGCTGTCCATAGCTTCGACGCTTCATCTCGACCAGCTCGGTGACGAGATCCTCACGCACAGCATCGCCCTGCTCAATGGACGCCGAGCCGCGCTTCACCTCAAGCAGCGCGATGGCCAGTTCCGCCTGCTGCGGTCCATCGGCTCCGTCAAGTCCGACTTTTTCGAAGAGCACTTTGAGGGAACCTGCGCCCGCGACCTGACCTGCAACGCCGTTCCCATCCGTTTTGCCGAGAGCACCGAATGTATCTTCCCCGATTGCGCCAGCTTCATCGCACTTCCCATTCAGAACGCCGGTGAAGTGATCGGCGTCCTTTCCGTGGCCGATCGAGAAACCCGCGACGGCGGTATCGGTCCTTTCGAGGAGAACGACATCAAGCTCCTCTCTCAGTTCGCCAACCAGGTTGCCATCGCACTCGAGAATGCTCGGTTGCACCGCGAGGCTCTCGACAAGCAGGCCATCGAGCGTGATCTCGAACTGGCCGCCACGATTCAGAGCAATATTCTTCCGCGCGGCAATCCTGTCGAAGAGGGATTCTCCATTGCCACGCTCTCACGCCCGGCCCGGCAGTTGGGAGGGGACTATTACGCCTTCTTTCAGGAGCCGGGAAAGATCTCGTTCTGTGTCGCCGATGTGGCCGGGAAATCGGTACCGGCGGCCATTCTCGTATCGGCGCTGCATGCCGCGCTGCAACTGCTTTTCGATGAAGGACGCGAGCTGGGCGACATCGCTACCGAGCTCAATCGCCACATCCACCGCTGGTCCTCCGATACGAAGTTCATCACCTGCATCATCGTAACCGTCGATCGCGCGCGCCGCGAGATCCGGTACGTCAACGCCGGTCACAATCCCGGCTACCTCGTGGAAGGAAACAGGGTGCATCATCTGGCGTCGCACGGTCTCCCGATCGGGCTGATGCCGGGCGTACGCTATACGACGCAGACGCGATCCCTCCCTCCGGGAAGTCTCATCGCTCTTTATAGCGATGGCATCACCGAGGCCGAGAACACTTCCGATGAGGAGTTCGGCTACGAGCGGCTGCAGGATGTCCTGGTCGCCAACGCCTCCGCGCCGGTTGAGGTCATTCGCGACGAACTGCTCAAAGCTGTCGAGGCCTTCGTCGGCGACGCTCCGCAGGGCGACGATCAGACCGTCGTCATGACTCGGGTGGACTAACCGCAGGGGCGCGCTCTGGGCGCCCCTGTAGGCCCGGAGGGCCGCTAAGAAGGTAGGCAGTGGTGAGCGCAGCGAACCACTGGAGAACGACACGACACATCAATGCCTCAAAACGTCCAAACTTCAGAGAGCGCGCTCTGCGGGCCCTACGGGTCAGTTTCCTCTGAACTCAGGCGCCCTCTTCTCGAAAAACGCTCTCATTCCCTCGCCGGAATCTGACGACTGGAAGGCTTTGGTCTGATGCTCGGTCTCCAGATCGAGCTGCGACTCCAGGCTCCGTTTCTCCGACGCATAGACCGCTCGCTTGACCGCGGCGATGGCGATCGACGGACCAGCCGCGACCATCTTTGCCAGCGCGTTGGCGCTGCTGATCAGCTCCTCGTGCGTCACCACCCGATCGATCATTCCTAGCGCCTCGGCCTCCTCAGCATCGACCATTCGCCCGGTCGCCAGGATCTCCAGCGCGCGCGATGTCCCGATCAGGCGCGGCAGAAAGAAGGTACCGCCCCAGTCGGGGTGCAGGCCGATCTTCACGAAGGTCTGTCCGAGCTTCGCGGTCTCGGCAGCGATCCGGTAATCGCAGGCCAGCGCCAGACTGCAGCCGGCCCCGGCGGCGACTCCATTGATAGCGGCGATGAAAAACTTCTCGCTCGATCGAATGCGCGTGACGACGTCGCGCCCGGCATCCAGCAGTTTTCGAAAGGCCGAAATGTCCTGGCGTTGCTGCAGCCCCTGCATGTATTCGACGTCGCCACCGGCGCAGAATCCCCGGCCCGCACCAGTGATGACGACCACCCGTGTGGCGGCGCTCTCGTTCGCGGTGGCGATGGCATCGATCAACTCCTCCCTCATCGTTCCGAACATGGCGTTCAGTTTCTCGGGCCGGTTGAGCGTAATGGTGGTGATGGCGCCTTCATTCTCGGTGAGGATTAGGGTCATTGAGCTCCTCCTCGGGGAGAGTTACACAGGGAATTGAAAATTGAAAATTGAAAATTGAAAAAGGGGAGAGATCGAGACAGTTGTCATCCTGAGGAGCACGCCCAATGTCCCGTGTCCCTGCGTGGCCCAGCTCTGCGCCTGCTCCCTTCCAAGAAACTTCCAGAATTTACGCGGCTTTACCGAGCTTGTCATCCTGAGCCGCAGCGAAGGATCTCAAGATATAGCGATCTGAATTCAGATTCTGCCGCTGGAGATCCTTCGCCGCGGCGGCTCAGGATGACAAGCACGTTTCTTTCCCTCATCGGCGACACAGCGTCCTGCCTTGCTTCTAAGAAACTCCCTGTATTTACGCGGGTTCCCTGATGTGTCATCCCGAGCCGCAGCGAGGGATCTGGGCGGGGGCCCTTCCATCGTGGTGCTCGCAAACATTTTCGATTGCCAAGGGTCTAAGGCCCCCGCCC